>JAMPXQ010000009.1 GCA_023701075.1 Candidatus Woesearchaeota archaeon | reverse complement strand
GTAGTCTTTGAGGATTTGATTTAAACATACTTAAACTTATTAATAATTCACCATAATTATTTTGCCAATTTAAAAGTTCAATAATGGCTTTTCTTGGATTTTTCAAAAACTCTTCTGAAGACTTAACTTTTTCTTTAAAATAATCCATATCTAATGAAATCAGACATACCTTATTATTTTTTATGTAAAATTATACTATTTAGATTATTCATGTAATTTTGTTTTGTAAACAATCTTCTAAGGTAACTTTAATAAACCAGTCCACAAATAATTGTATCTGATGAAGAAAAAGGCCCAGTTCTCAGTACCTATAGTGATAGGCCTAATAATCCTCGTCCTGGCAGTCTTGTTCATCTATAAAGAGTCTCAATCAGACAAGAGAGAGCTTTCAGCGGATTCAGAAAAGATCAAGTCCTTCAACCTTGTCAAGGAGAAGCTGGATCAATATGTTGCAAAATGCGTAGAAGAGAAAGCGCTCGAGGAGATGGAGAGATTATGGGTGAGCGGTGAAGAAGACATATCCGGGTATATAGATGAGCATCTTTCAGAGTGCCTGGATGATTTCACTCAGTTCAAAGAAGAAGGGTTTGATGTCTCATATTCAGGTTCATTGACTACAGCTCAGATAACTGAGGGCAAAGTAGAGATAAAGGCGAACATATCGATAAACATCTCAAGGGAAGACCAGAAGACTGAGTTCCATTCATTCTATTTATTGATGGAGCCGGTAGAGACCCATAAGGACTATGTCATAAATTTTGACATGCCTGGGTTTGATATGCCTTTCAAGAACATAGCATATAAAGAGGAATATTTCAATGGTCTGAAGCTATACATAATAAAGATGAATCTTAATGACAAAAGCCTGAAATTTCTTGTGACGCCAAAGCAGGCATATCTGGAAGGGACTACGGAATTCTTGGCCAAGAACAAGCTTCAGCTTGCAGTCAATGGAGGCGGCTGGAATGTTGCAGACTACAAAGGGAACTGGGATACAGATCTTACAACCTACTCCCAAGGCAATCTGGTATGTGAAGGGAAAGACTTTGCAGTGACAGTCACATTGACAGAAGATAATAGGGTAATCCTTGGGAAAAAGCCAAAAGATGCCACAGATTTATATAATGTAGTGACAGGATTCAATCTTTTTGTCCTAAAGAATGAAGTCTCTCCAAGGATGTTTCCTGGTGGACCAGGATATAAGGAAGGATATGACACAAGGGACCCAAGGACATCTATTGGCTATGATGAAGATAAGAACATCCTGAATATAATCTTGGTTGATTCAGGTGTAGTCGGCCAGAGGATGGGGCTGAGGCTTAGGGACCTGGGAACTATTCATGTGAGAGAAGGGAGCGATACAGCAATAAACATGGACGGCGGAGGATCATCTACTTTAGTCATGGAAGGCCAAGGCATAATGAATGCACCTTCAGACGGGCATGAGAGGCCTGTTGCGACACACCTAGGTGTATGGGCAGAGAAGCTGGATTATAAGATAGAGACGGTTAAAAGCTAATTATACTTTCTAACAGGTTTATTTGGGTTATAGTGGTGCGCTTTAGCCCTTATTGGAAATGTTAACATTTAATAGTGGTAAAAATAGATATATTTTTATATTATTGATTGGATTAAAGCCTAGATGGATTCACTGTTCGATGAAGAATGGGAAATATTTGGTAATAGGCATGTAGGTAGATTTAGGGATACTAAGAATGCAGTTGAAATTCAATTAGATGATTCTTTGTTGGAATTCAAAAGATCGATTGAAGGCGGTAATGGAATAGGTATCGCCATAAATCCTTATTTTTCTGGATTTGAAGAAAGAATCAGGACTTGTTTAGCTGATAGGACTGCTGAAAAAGGGACATCAACATATGGCAGCGGCATAGACGCAAATCTATTGGCATTAGCAAATCAGCATATAAATGATAATAGGACTGATTTAACCTCAGGCTCTGTGCTCACGCTGACTCATCCGTTCTATATGCATCTTAGTGAATGGACACAGGCAGAAAAAAATAGGCATGCAAGATCCGCAGATAATTATCTAAGGGATCTGATGGGCGTTATTGCCATGGCCAAAGAAAAACAAGTGGATATAATCTTAATAGAAACGCTGCATCATTATGCAGCATTCTCAAGCCTGCTGCTTGAAGAGGGATATGTAAGCGATGTGATACTCACTAAATTTGATCAAGGGTATTCCTTGCAGCCTGAAAAGCTGGATCAATTGAAAAGAAGAATTGTTTATTCAGGAGGATCATATAATTCTGCATGTTTCGAGCAACATCTCAAGGAACTAAATGATAGGCTTGCTCCGCCAGATAATGTTTGGATACTGAATGATCTGGTATTGAATGGGCTTTGCCACAGATATATAACAGTCGCCCCTTCTCAGGTAAGTTTCCCCTATCATTCAGATCTGAAACCCAGCCAAATCATAACGCTCAATGAATTCTATAGTCATATGGATGCCTAGGCAAAACTAATGTAGATCATCGTCTATTTTTTCTATCCGTCTTCAACATCATCTAAATAGCAACCATCATTAAACTGGGAATTTATGGAGGAAAATATTTTTAATGAGTCATTGGTTTATTTTAAATAATGAGGAAGATTATTTCTGAAATCTTCGATGAATCTATTCGGGTAATTCATCCTTATAGGCAAATCATCATGATAAAGCATTTTGCTCGTTGATTTTGTAAGCAGTTCAAGCGGATTTTGATTGTCCTTGATATGGCCTGTCTGGCGTAAGTGTGTGCATAGCTCTCTAGCAATGAAATATGCCCACATATGATCTGTGTCCTCATTTAGCGTTTTAGCAACTTGCTGTGAATATTCAAAGTCTAGATGATCTGTGATTATATCTGGTCTGGCATTTAGCATCCTCCCTGAGATAACGGGTATATTTTTTCTTTCCCAATCCTTTGCATTTATTATTGTATCAGCTGTTAACATAATGATTTCCAAATCGTGTGGATCCCAGGAGTGATTCCACCAGCTAAATACAAGATCAAAGTATTCCGTTACGCCTTTTGAAATATTTGGAAGATCCACTCTTGGGGAAAGATCCGCATAGGCATGGGCAACTTCAGAGGACAGTCCGCCAAAATTCATATTTAATAGTTTAGTCTCTTCAGCTGAAGAAACTCTAATTGTCCTGGAGTTATGATCATAGCCCATGCTGCCATTTTGTTCTAATCTTCGCGAATCAGCAACAAAATCATACTCTTTCTGAAATTCAGATAGTGGTCTTCCTCCAGGTAGAAATTCCGTATTCTTAGATTTATAAAAATGAACTTCCATTCCGCATAATTCATCTCTTAATTCTGAATACTTTTTATCTAATTCCGTGATATCGTCTCCAATGAAGTAAAATTGAAGTTGCATAAGCTGAGACTTGATTTCAGGGTCAATTCCTCCAACAGCTGCTGCTAATCCATCAACAACATATTTAAGACGGTCCTGGAGTATATTTTGCGGGATTGCCATTTTAATATCTCAGACTATGCATATCATATGCTTTATTCTTATGGACTGCAACAAAAAATTCAGATGCAGTGATTCCAATATCCTGCTTTGAATATAGATCTAGGGAATCATGAAACCTTGTGAGCGGGGATGACAATTGCCTGGGGTCATTTTTATCCCAGATAGCCACAGCTTTGTCTCCTTCAAAAAATATGGGATAAACTCCGCTGGTTTCAGAGTCTTTTATCTGTTCCAGGAGTCCGGCATAAGCTTCTTTGAGGAGTGGTGCTGCTCTTTTATAATAATCTGCCAATGCGTCTTCAGATATATCACCGGCAAAGTCCTTTAATTCACCGTCCCATTTTAGGAAATTTTTATCTTCTGGATTGATGACGATCTGCCTTATCTTTGGATCAGAAGATCCAAGTACAGAATGTTGAAGATGTTCGCGAAGATTGTAAAGCAAGCTGAATTCATCTGCAAACTGGCTTATGGCGCTCAGATACCTTTTCGAGAGGTTCAATTCTATTAGATCATCCAAGATAGCATCAATAGTCCACTTCAATCCTTTCTGCAAAGATAGCCTAATGGTGTCATACGAAAAGTCAAGATCTTGGTTTTTCTGACCTGCAAACCCGAATCTGCATTCATAAGACTCCAGATTCTGTCTTTCTGCTGCAAAGACAGCATTTACTGCAACCTGGATATAGTCTATTACAGGCATCCCATGGTCTCTTGCTCCAAAACGATTATGCCTCCCATCTTCAAGGTAAAAAAGAGCATAATGAAATGCGCCTATAAGAACTGCATCTCTGCCACCATTATTCCATATAGATAATCTAGTGTCTAGTGGCAATTCATAGAAAGTTTGGTGTTTTTGGTCACCATCATCCTGATACGGATCAATAATTGGATTTATCTCCAAAATATTTTTTTCATCATCATCCATTTTTGACTTTATTAGAAAAGGTATTTATAAATGTTTGGGTATTTTATTACTTAAAAGTAGCAACCAAATTAGGTCTTATGGAACTTTTTTTAGATTGAGGTACGCATTAAGCTAGAAATAAGCTGCGGATGACAGGGTTCGAACCTGCGCAAGCACTAAGCCAATAGGTCCTAAGCCTATCCCGTTTGACCACTCCGGCACATCCGCATGAAGTATTTAATCGAATCTTGGATTATTATAAAAAGTTTACTAAAAAAACAAGTGAAAGAAACTTAAAAAAAACAATTATTTCAAGTGTGTGACAAGCTTCTTCTTCATCCAAGCGTAGCTTCTCATCTTGGCACTTTTGCCATACCCGCAGCTGCTGCATTTGTTATGCCTTCTGTGGTATGTTGCGTTTCCGCATCTTCTGCACCTTATATGGGTCTTCTTTCCAGACTTCTTCCCCATTGGGCCTGTTGCCATTTTTCACACTACTCCATTGAAAGAAGGATTATTGTGTCTCCTCTTATGAAGACTGTTCCCAATTTTCTCTTCATTTCGCCGTCTACTCTTTCTTCACACTCATCTAGTACAACATTAATGTGAATATCAAAGGACACTAGTTTACCGACTAATTGCTTGTTGTTTTTCAATTCGACAATGACTCTCTGGTTCCTTGCCTGATTTAATGCATCTAAAGGTCTTGATTCCATTATAATATCACCTGCATTCCTGGATTTGCCTATTGTTTATAAAGTTTACTGAAAGTCATATTCGGATATCAGATATGAGTTTTAATTCTCAAGTGGCGCAAGCCTGCAGTTCCCGATAGCAGAGTAGCGGACATAAGCCATGTTCTTCACATAGAAACTGTTCATTGCAGGAGTGTACTCGTTTGGATCAAAGACACCTCTTGCAGCAGCATCTATCACCCTAAGCGCAACCCTATGTGTGAATACCGCAACTTTAGAATGTCCCTTCGCCATATTAATTATCTCATCAAGCCCGGATAGGACAATAGGTGCATAATTTGCCATGCTAAGTCCGCCTTTTGGTTCATAGTTCACAGGGTCTTTGTCCCACGCAGAATATACTTTAGGGTAGCTGTGTCTGATATCTTCAGTAGAATAGCCATGGAACTTTCCAAAAGGCCTTTCACTTATCTTGCTGTTTAGGATTATAGGGACATCATATCCATTGAAGAGCTGTTTTGCAGCAAATTTAGTCCTAAGATAAGGGGAAGTGACAACAAGATCAAAATCTTTTAGCTGGACTGGACTGTCTTCCCTTGAAAGTTCAATCCTCGCAGCCTCAAGTTCTCTTGCGCCCTGCGGTGCGAGCGGGATGCTGTCATCATGCATGTATCTGACAAGCAGTTTGAGAAGATGATTATCAGAACAGAGAGCCTGATTCATGAGTGAAGTGGGGTGCTCAAATACGACAAGTTCATCCATATATCTTTAGAGCAAAAACATCTTATATAAAAAACAGGCAGGAAAAAACATGCGTCGGTTAGATAGGAGATAAAAAAACGTGCGTCGGTCGGGATTACCAGAGACAAAGTCGATGGTTTTGAGAACGAAGTGAAGAAATCCTAACAAACTTAGTGAGTGGGTTTATGAACGAAGTGAACAAACGTTCGAATCCCTTAGGCAAGATAAGGCAACAGATAAAAAAAACGTGCGTCGGCCGGGATTCGAACCCGGATAACAGGCTTGGAAGGCCAGTGTCTTAGCCATTGGACCACCGACGCGTCTTATTTAAAAGAAAAACAGGGCATTTATTAAGTTTGTGCATATTCATCTATATAATATAGTGTCTGTCGGCCACAAAGTTTTTTCGATGGATTTATAAAGACGATATATTTCCAGAGACAGCATGGGAAGAATCAAAACCAAAAACATAAAGAGAGTCACATTAAACCTGATTGAGAATCACTTCAATGAATTTTCTGAGGACGTCAACAAGAACAAGGCAGTCGTAGAGAAGTACGCAGATGTCCCATCAAAGAAGCTGAGGAATACAATCGCAGGTTACGCAACAAGAAGATTCAAAGCAAGAGAAACCTTGTGAGGTGGTTTTTGTGAATGAAGACAACAGCATCTTTATCGGCGGCAAGCCGTTCATGAATTATGTCACTGGCGTAGTGATGCAGTTCACGACAAAAGGTGCAGACGAAGTTATTGTCAAGGCCAGGGGAAAGTTCATCTCAAGGGCAGTTGACGTTGCAGAGGTCGCGACAAAGAGGTTCTTAGAAGGGACAGCGTCAGTCAAGACAGTGACTATAAATTCCGAAGAGTTCGAGAACAAGGAAGGCAGGCAGGTAAGAGTTTCTACAATCGAAGTCCTTCTTGTCAAGAAGAAGAAATAATTAATTACTTTTTAGTGGTTATTTTCTAAATATTTATAAATACTGGATTTCTGACTAAGCATATGGCATTTATCAGGCAGCTAGGCGACTGGCGAAGGGCACTAAATGATATGGATGCAGAAGTAGCAATCTTCGGGGTCCACCTTAATTATGCACATGGATGTTCCTATTCTTCAAAATATTTCAGGGATATTTCAGATAATATGGATGGTTCCTTGCTTTCTCTTCTATTATGGGATGGACCTATACTTGCAAGGCAAGAGTTCAAGGATGAGCCTAAAAAAAAGCAGCTTGAGAGGCTTAGGTCGCTATATGATAAGAATATAGGTGTTTTTCTGGCATCAAATGATTATCCTGTTATGGAATTCACAGCGACTTATCAAGAGCATCCGTTAAGCGCATCCCATAGGGATGAGGTCTGGCAGGAGGTGTCAAGCCTTGCTGATTATTCTGTTGGCATCAAGGATAGGCTGCAAAGGCTATATATGTTTGGGACTTTTTTTGACCAGTGCCTTTCAGTCTTTTCAAATTCATTCGTCTCAAGCGGGTGTGCAAAGGAGTTTGTATATGTGCCTCAGTGTTCAATGAGCAGCGATCTGGGAACAAAGTCAATCATGGCTTCTATGTATGCACATCTGCCATATCTCCATGAAGGTTCAAGATTGGGGTTCTTAAAAGACATAACTGATTCAGATGCAGTCAAATGGCTGAGTTAGGCTGTGAATTTAATCTTATTAAGAAAAGCTTTGGAAAAAAGCAGGGATCAGTCTATACTTTTTTATACTAGTCATTTATCTATATCTCCAGATGGGCCTGTAGCATAGCCTGGAAAACAATATTTTTGGGCATATAGTGCGGCCGGCTTCGGGAAAGGCGAGCAATGAAGCAGACGTGGAGCATAAGCCTTTAAGGATACCGGCTGACCGGGGTTCGAATCCTCGCAGGCTCGTCTATCTTTTTATTATAACTCTCTTATCTTCACTATCTCAGTCATCATATACGTTCTGGAAGAGTCAAACATGAATTTGCTGAGTAGCTCTATTTCTTTTTGGTAGCCTAAAAAGTTGGCTGTGATAGGAAACGAAGCACACATGTTTTCAAGTGCTGCTTGTATATCGGATACCTTATTAGGATAGCAGATATCAGGATGGTTTGGGACGCTGGGCCGATAGACAATTCCGCCTACTTTCGCTTCTTCACCAAGCAGTCCCATGACAGTTCCATATTCATCCATGGCGGCAATGCATGCTTTGTGTCCGCCGGTTATAAATTCCTCAGATGAATCTTTTGGATGTTCATCTAACAGAATCATTATATATGCATGGTTGGCTTTGCTATGTTCCGGTCCAAAACAAAGAGGAGCAAAGCCGGAAAAATAGATAGAACCAGAGATATGTATCAGCGTCCCGGAGTGGTTAGGTCTTGTATCATAAGGATAATCTATCTCTGGAATTCGTTTATATCCGATGCTATAGAGCAGATTCTCAATCACCCCGAATATTCCTGGGTCGATTGTCTTTAGTTCATATGGGGAAACATCTTCAAAATTCTTCAGGAATGCATCATGCAATCTTTTTATTCTGTCAGTCATCATCTATGGCAGATAAATGGCTTAATATAAAAAGATAGTTCACAAAAATTTTCTCGCACAAACTATTTAAACCGCATTCATTTCATCAGTCTTCATGAAACTCAATCTTCCAAAGGAAAGGATAATAATAACTGATGCTTCATGGTGGAAGCGTGCCTTTTCATTCTTCATAGATTTCTCGATAATCCAATTGATAATATTTTCTCCATTCTCATCTGTGATAGAGAGCAAGTTGCCATTGTCATCAGACTTCATGGAGAACTACAGATACTTTGAATCAAATCCTGATTTGATAACTAATCTTATGGCAGTCATAGGCATAGTCTTTTTCCTGATACTGCTTTATTTTGTGATGTTTGAATACAAGATGGGACAGACACCGGGCAAGATGCTGTTCAAGCTTAAAGTTTTGCCGCTGGATAAAGAAGAGATAAATCTATGGAAGATCCTTGCAAGGAACATTGCAGTGCTTCCGGTATTCCCTTTCTCGCTCCTATGGATAGTCGATCCATTATATCTGATATTCACAGGAAAAAGGCTTTCAGACATGTTCTCAAAGACAAGGGTTGTTGAAGAGGTCAGAGTGATATGAGCAAATTTTGGGAGACATTGAAACTGATTGGTATAATCTATCTGCTAAGCTCGCTGTCTGCGATGTTCTTCACATATGACGAGCCTATATATGGCGGAAATGTAGCAGTGATAAAGCTGCATGGACCTATAACTGTTGCAGAAGAATCGGGATTTGGGTCAAGCTCAGTCTCAAGCGAGGCAATAATAGCAGAGCTAGAGAAAGCAGAGGATACACCTGGGATAAAAGCAATCATCTTGGACATAAATTCCCCGGGCGGAAGCGGGGTTGCTGCAGATGAGATCTCTCAGAAGATAAAATCGATGAACATAACTACCGTCGCAGTGATAAGGGATATGGGAGCAAGCGCTGCATATTGGATTGCATCTTCAACAGATTATATCTATGCAAACAGGATGTCCATAACCGGAAGCATCGGCGTCATAGGCTCATACTTGGATTTCTCAGGCCTGATAAAAGATTACAATGTCACCTATAGGAGATATGTCTCAGGAGAGCTCAAGGATATGGGTTCGCCGTTCAAGGAACCTAGCGAAGAGGAGACAAGGCTATATCAAAGCATAATAGATAAGATGAAATCTTTCTTTGTCCAAGAGGTTGCACTAAATAGGGACCTTCCGATGAAAAAAGTCGAAGAGCTTGCGACAGGCCAGATATATCTTGGCGTTGAGGCAAAAGAGCTAGGTCTTATAGATGAGACAGGTACAAAGCAGGATGCAGTGGATTATATAGAACGGAAACTGAATATCACTGCAAATGTGGTTGAGTTCAAGCAGAAAAAAGGACTTGGGGATTTGCTTTCGGAATTCAGTATCAGCAAAAGTTTTATAAACCAGGGGCCCATAATAGGTTTAAGATAAAAGGGGTAGACATGAGAAAATATAATTTTTTTGAAAAATTGCTGTTGCCTGTTGGCCTTGGGCTGGCTTTCTTTGGACTTTATATGATCCTTTTGGCAGACAAGTCCTATGAGATAATGTCCTGGGTGAAACTGGGTACGATATTTGTCTGGATGATAATACTCTTCATTGTGATAATGGTCTCTATGATGGAGAACATGAAAGAGGAGCTCACATTGATCCAGCAGGAGCATATCACTGAGATAAAGCTTCTTAGGGAGATACTCCATGAGCAGCTGGATGAGATAAAGCTTCTTAGGAAGGATTTCAAGAAGTGAATCTTTGATTCTATTTTTTTAATGCCTTATGTCTTTGTCTGTCAATTCTTGATGAGCAATCAATTGTCTTAACAAATGTGTCAAAACATATAGTTTACATAATATATATTCTTAATTCAATATACTTATAAAGCTATTTTACTATTGATATACATTGCACTATTGGTTGTATGTAATTATTTTCCATACCACAATATGTTGTATATAGACGTATTTACTGGGTCATGATAAAAAGGTGATATGAATGCAGGATTACAAGACTTTTATGGCAGGATTGAGCGAGACAGAGAAACTGGGGTTCAATGACAATCAGCTTAGGATTGTCTATGCGAAATACCTCAAGAGAGATGCTGATGGGAATGTCATAGAGTCTCCATTAGGGATGTTCAAGAGGATCTCAGCAGAGATTGCGAAGTCTGATCTTCCATTCAAATCAAAAAATGAAGTTGAATCTATAGAAAAAGAATTTTTGGACATGATGTCCTCGCTTGAGTTCATCCCGGGCGGAAGGACGATAGCGAATGCAGGGACACCGGTTAAGAATCTTGCCAACTGCTTCGTGATACCTGTTGAAGACAGCATGGAAGGCATTTTTGAGGCAGTGAAGAAAGCTGCATTGATCCAGAAGAGAGGCGGCGGAGTAGGCTACTGTTTCTCTACACTCAGGCCGCAGGGCACATGGGTGAAAGGCTGTTCAGGCGTAGCATCAGGCCCGATAAGTTTCATGAGGGTTTTTGATGTGATGTGTTCGACTATCATGCAGGGGAACAGGAGAGGCGCGCAGATGGCCACTTTCCATGTCTGGCATCCGGATATAGAGCAGTTCGTCACAGCTAAGGATGACCTTACACAGCTCACAAATTTCAATATCTCTGTCATGATTGATGATAAGTTCATGCATGCAGTAGAGAAGAATGAGATGTATGATCTGATAGACCCTCATACAAGCGAGGTAGTGAAACAGGTCAATGCAAGGGATCTGTTTGATAAGATCTCGTATCATGCTTGGAAGACTGGAGAACCAGGAGTATTATTCGTAGATACAGCAAATAGGTTCAATAAGATAAAGCATCTAGGCACATTCAAGGCCACAAACCCATGTGCTGAGATATGGTTATTGGACCATGAAGTATGCAACCTAGGTTCAATCAACCTTGATAGGATGGTCAAGCATGAGGATGGGGTTCCAAAAGTCAATTGGGAAAAATTGAAAGCGACAACAAGGAAAGCGATAAGGTTCCTTGATAACGTGATTGATGCATCAGAATATCCGACACCGGAGATTACAGAGATGGCCAAGAAGACAAGAAGGATAGGCTTAGGAGTGCTTGGATTTGCAGACATGCTATATCAGTTGAGCATCCCATATTCAAGTGAGCAGGGAAGGAAGCTGGCAACAGAAGTCATGAGGGTCATTGATGAGGAAGGCTGGAATACGTCAGAAGCATTGGCTAATGAGAAAGGAGTATTCCCAGGCTGGAAAGGCTCTGAATTCGAGAAAGAAGGCAGGAAAGTGAGGAACTGTGCAATCACAGCGATTGCACCGACCGGGACACTCAGCATGCTTGGAGATACATCAGGCGGCTGTGAGCCGAATTTCGCATTGGCATTCATAAAGAACAGCCATTCGATTGGAGCGACATTTACGTACGGCAACAAGCATTTTGAGAAAGTGGCGAAAGATAGGGGGTTCTATTCTCCTGAGCTAATGAAGAGGATTGCACAGCAGGGGACACTGGATGGGATAGATGAAGTGCCGGATGATGTCAAGAGGATTTTTGAGGTCTCATTCAACATCTCAGCAGAAGAGCATATCTATATGCAGGCAGCATTCCAGAAATACGTGACGAATGCAGTCTCAAAAACAATCAATTTCCCTAACTCAGCGACGCTTGAGCAGGTGAAAGCAGGTTATATGCTCTCATGGAAATCAGGCTGCAAAGGTTCTACTGTCTATAGGGATGGAAGCAGAGGCAACCAGGTCCTCAATATCAGTGAAGTGAAGAAAGAGGCAAGCAAGGCAGAGACAAAGAAAGCCGAAGTAAAAAAAGAAGAAGCAAAAGAGACTAAAAAAGCAGATGAAGAGCCTATAATGATCCAGACAAAGCCTGGCAAGAAGGAAGACCTTCATTGTACGTTTTGCTAAAAAGGTGAAAAAAGATGGGAGCATTTTTTGAAGTATGTCCGGAGTGCGCAATCAAGATGGTGATGCAGGAAGGATGCTGCATGTGCCCGGTGTGCGGGTTTAGCGCGTGCAATGTTTGAATTTTTTTAGATTAATTTTATTATAATTCCACTTAATTGGATTTTTGGTATTTTCTATCTATCAATATGGAAGAAATCCAGGGATATGTAATCTTTTTTCAATAGGTTTGAAAGCATAGGCGACAGGCGTTAGCCATCTACCAGCTTCTTGGTTCAGATAAAATCCTCTTTCTGATCTGATAGGCGATGTCAGTTTTTCTATGTATATATCTGCTGTTGCTGGTTGCTTGGTATGTCCGGCTATCTCCATATTGTCCAAGACGCTTTGGTCGATATATTTAATTTCCGGATTCCGTGCAAACTCCATTCTAAAACCAGGAAGGCCTAGTTTATGGTACCAGGCAGACTGTGTTCTATCAAGGATATGGTTGTTAAAATATTTCCTCTCTGTGACAGTTATCTGGTTATAATTTCCATATCCTGTGTATAGTGTCCATAGAAATATCCCTTTTTCTGTCGGGTCATTTGTTTCATAAAGATTCACATCATTAGGATGGCCTCTTGGAAATCCTAGTCTGTTCCATGCCCAGGCTAATGCAAGGCTGTCTTCAAAATATATGTTATTTTTATGAGGGATATGAGGTCCGCTAAAAAATCTGCTTAGCTTACTGATGATATCTTCATTTTCGGCATTTTTGTCAAGCCCAAGTTTTTGCATTAATTTCTCATCATATAATGAAACAGCAGTCAGGAATGCCATGGTGCTGGCACCTTCTTTTGTCTGTCTCATTCCGCTTCTTAATGCAGCAACATGTTCATCGATATGGTCAGGTTCGATATAGAACAAGAGATCATATCCTTGCATCTGCCAATGGACAGCTAATTTTTCATTAAGCATTTTATCATACCTTATCTTCAATAGTCACGCCTTGGTTATGGATCTTTGTTACATAGAATTCACCAAATCCATAGTCACGAGCTATTCCAACGTTTATAGGTTTTTTTAGTTCCAATGGGCGTGTGAATCTAGTGCCGGAAATTTTTGCAAAAGGATTCATATCCTCAGTAATGACTGCAATTCTCCTTAAAGGATATTTCCAATCTAGTGTCACATATGCTTCAAGTGCATTTGGGGTGAGCGAAAAAGACATGACTTGGGTATGTCCATCTTTTTCTATGCAAATACCTGATCCTGGCAAGAACAATACATCATATTCAATCTTTTCGATCTTTGATAGCGGACCTTCAGTTTTTTTATCATAGAATGTTACCGGAGGTCTTATTGGAGATCTGGAGTTATACTCTATCTCCATGCAGGATTCATCAATAGATAGGATCTTGATATCATCCCCTATGTATTTTTGGTATTTTTCAGCATCAAGCTGGTGCTGTGGGGTCACCATTCCTTTTGAAACTTGCATCAATCCTTTTCTATCAAACACTAATTCAGGTTTAAACAGATCAGAAGCGATAGAATTGAGATATCTGCCTGTCTTGATGCAAGCTTCATTTTCTTGGGTGAGGCCAAGGTATTCTATTGTCCTTGCAGCAAACATAGATTCATGATATATCACAATCCCATTCTGTTTTTGAGCCAATTCAAGCTTATATATTGCTCTTGTACTTCCGGTTACTGCAAAGGGTAGGGTCCTTCTTGCATGAAAGGTATAATCATTCATCTTTAAACACCTTCTTTTCATAGTCTAATATCATCTGATGGATTTTCGCAACATGGTTTGCATATCTTTTAGCCTGGCCTTTTAGGCACCTGTCCAAGTCCAGCAGCACAGGCGGAAGGCACACAGCCATGAAAGGGTCATATCCATTGTCAAGAGACATTCGAACCAGAAGATCATTCTTTCTGGCATACTTTTCCAGTCTATCGCTAAAATCAAACAGGTCTTTTAGGGAATCTTGGATCCTTAATTTTCCGGTCAATGGCACATCGTCAGAGTCATAAGGGACGCCGTCAAATCTGTCAGAGGTATAGACAATATTTGATTCATGGCTTGATAGCTCTCCGTTCTCATCAAACCGCTTTCTTGAATAGACTCGTATGCCTTCTCGTTCTTTCTCATCAAAATCAAAATGGTATACGGTAAGTTTCTCTAGGTTTTTAAACCTGCTATTCATTGTATCGTATGCGATATAGCCTGTCTTTGCAGAATCTTTGGTATATAATCCTGTAAGCTGCAAGAATCTTTCAGCATTGCTAAATAGGAAGATATCTTCGTCTTCCAGTTTGTATGTTGCTTTAGTAAAGCCGGGAGCATCAACGGTGAATTGCTTTCTGTCCTCAGCAGATGCAGTATATGAAAAAGTTGGGATGTCTATCCACATCCTCCCTACAGGTCCGCATCTAAGTGCAAAATCTGAGCTTTTGTCTGCCTCAGCTTTCTCTATCCAGTGTTCTACAAGTTCATCCCAATTTCCTTTAAATGTCATTTTTTTATCCTCCTTCTATTACGTTAACATTCTCAATTGCAATTCTGTGCTTTCGTCATTAAATCTAGTTCTATTTCTTCCTATCAACACCTAATTCAGTTCTCTAAGTCCTGCAGCAGGTTTAAATGGTGCAGAATAGGGGATGTGACTAACTGTAGCAGAAAGCATGTTATCCCATCTTTCAGTTACATTTCGTCTATCTTCTTCTGAAAAAAATATCCTGCTGAAGTAGGCTTTATCTAGTGAAGTCATAATAGAATGCATTGGTCTTGCTGTGAAGAATTCATTATCGATTTGACCGGTCCTTGCAGTGGATTCAGCAGCATTTTTTAGTTGATTCATGGCAGAGGACCAATATTCCTGGTCTAGAGATATCAATACGTCATTTGAGGATGCGACTTCAGATACGGCTTTCAAGAGATATTTCCCTATCAGATCTTTGTCTGCATTCCCTATCAAGGGTTGGATTGCACCATATATTGTTGCACCGATATACAGCCTAGGGTCTTTTCTGCCGCCGAATGCAAACACCCGGTCAAATGCTTCTTCATACCCATTAGGCCTTATCAGTCTATCGTGCCATGATTTTATGCTATCAATCTTTTCTTCATATCTTTTAGTGTCTGTATTTATTGCATGCCAAAGGCCGCCCAGCTGTGCAACGACGCCGATTTTTTCCCGGCTTACTATAGGTGAAGGTTCCTTTTTGATATCTATGAGGGTTTCTTCTAACCCCTCACTTGATCCACTTGCCTCATACGCGTTTCTGGTCATCTCTAGTGCAGATTCTAAGATTATGGGAAACCTCATTATCGAGATGTCAGTTGCAAGATCAGCAAAGAGTGCCTGGTGAAGGACAGAGTCGGATCTGCCTTTCAGCCAACCATAATGGATTACTTTTTCTTCAGTGATCACAGTCTGGAAAATATCTGGCAGCTGATGGTTGATTTTCTTGGCTTTGCTGTCTGAGATTAAACTTCTCCTGTCTTCATTTGAACCGGCTGAGTTTCTTAGCTCATGAAGGAACTCTTTGAAATTTCTGGTATATATATGGTCTGAATAATCTATTGGTACACCAAGTGCATCATATATAAATTCCATCTTTGGTCTAATAATGTCTTGAGTTATCATTGAAGTCACCTATCAAGGCATATCTCTATTTGTTCTCTAAATGCTAGATATGTCAGGACTCAGGAACAGGGGAGTTATATATAAAAAAATCCACATATTTTATATATGTATATATATGGATATACATAATAATACAAAAAATATATATATGGATTGATATTCTTTAATGGTCATGTTAAGGAAGATTGTAAAGCACGGTCCATCTACTCTCACGATAAGCCTGCCTTCCGGCTGGTGCAAAGAGAATAAGATAGAAGAAGGTAAGGAGCTGGAGGTAGTTGAGCACGGAGCTAATCTTAAGGTTCTATCAGTGCCACAGATGGCACAAAAACGGGCAATCAGGATAGTTTATGGCGAAAATGTTGATTTCCTAAAGAGGGTTTTGATAAATCTGTACAGGAAAGGCTATGATGAGATTACGATAACTTCAAAGATTAAGATACCTCGGTCAAGGATAAGTTCAAAGATGCTTGAGCTGGTCGGATTCGAAGTCATAGAGCATACAGAAACTAGGCTGGTGATAAAAAACATCGCTCAGCCAAAGGAAGAAGGGTTTGAGATTATCTTTAGGCGACTATATCGTTTGGCCCTTTCATTTGCAATGGAAGTAAATGACGCATTAAAAAAACAGGAGATGGAAAAGCTTGGTGAGATTGCCCTGATTGATAAGGAGATAAATAAATTATATAATTTTTCAATAAGGATGCTTAACAGGAGTGGTGGGGATTTTGAAGGCTCTGGATATTTGTATATGCAGACAATAAACTTTTTGGAACAAGTAGGTGATCAGCTGGACGAAATGTGCAGCGACAAAGCCATTAGGTCTTCAAAAATCTCTAACGCTGTCTTGGATATTTTTGATAGGATAATAGTATATTTTGAATTGATCTATTCTCTCAAGTTTGATTTTGACTATAGCGGGCTGCTTCGCGCTGAAAAATTGCGTGAAAAATTGTTTGATTCAATTAAATCTGCATTCAGGCAGCCAAAAAGTGATTATATCATGTTGTCTTATATGCATATGATATTAGAGTCATTATTCCACATAGAGACATATCTATTGAATGTTGAGGATCATCTGTCAGGCTAGCTTAAGCAGGATAGAAGAGAATAGCATAAAAAAAAGGTATGTAAAAACAACTCTTAGTGTTCTAGGTATAAGCCTATCGAAAGATATTGTCTTAGACATGGCAAATTCAAATATATATTCAGTGAGATATCTGAATATTGATAACAGAAGAGCTAATATCGCTATATCTAATGATCTAAGGGAATATGCAAGGAAGGACACTGCAAGATATATCAGAGGTTTAGCAAGGTGTCTGGTTTTGAATCTTGCAAAGATAAGTTTTGAGATCAATATGAACGGCATCAAGAATATGGCATGAGGTATTTTTCCAATATAAGAGAAAAATATTATTCCGCACATTATGAAATCAGGGCCTGGCTCAATCTTGAAGTTCATTTCAAACCAAGTGGAAAAAAATTCTAATGTGATGAATAGGATGATAAGGAAGATGTCTGGATTGATGAACATAATAATCAGCATGAAAAGCATCAAAAAGAGATGATTCCTGTTTCTGGAACAAAATCCGATGATTTTATCCTTTGTATAATTATGCATTTCTATGCACCTCGTCTTAGGGGTTTATTCTCATAAGATGAGCTATTTGCTAAACCGCCTAAAATGTCTTCAGCAAAGACAGGGTTCACAATATCATGATTCTGTAGCATGCATAGTTGCTCAGATAATATAATTGGCAGTTTAAGTTCTCTTAATACTGCTTGCCAAGCTGCAGCATAGTCATGGTTTGATATCTCATATTGTATCCCTCGGGCATTTACTTTGATAGTTTCATCATGATCCCTGCAAGCATATGCTGCAGTGTTATAGACGCACAAGAAAGCAGACCAGATATTGAATTGTGTCTTGAGGTTCTCATATACTCTGCTTGAATTCTCAAAGAATTCTCGGTATTTCTCAGGATTTTGTGCAACATAAAACCTGGCCAGTTCCTCAGGGATGCCAAAAAATTTTGCAGCATCATCAGGCATGCCTTTTATAGACCAGCTTTGCCTAAGTTCAATCACATAATATCTTATTACTTGATCAGCAATATCTTCTCTAGATAATCCATGTTCTTTCAAGAAATAATACGCAAATGGATCGCTTAAGGAATAAGCAAGCATATACATGGGGTCTCCAGCACATAGTTTTTCATAATCAATACCAAAGACTCTCCTATCAAGAAGCTGGTTGCCCATATAGACGGAATTGACTAGTGCATTT
>JAMPXQ010000127.1 GCA_023701075.1 Candidatus Woesearchaeota archaeon | reverse complement strand
TTTAAATAGTGCCTGCCAATTCCTAGAAGCAGCATGTCCCGGTAGTGTAGTCCGGCCAATCATGAAGCCCTCTCGAGGCTTCGACCCGGGTTCGAATCCCGGCCGGGGCATCTTTATCTTTTTTATTGTTCTTGTCTTAGGTTTTTTCCTAATGTTTTTCATATATTTGATTGTCCATATAATTAGGGGGATTGAAAATCCCACAAGCTTAACGTGCCAGCTGAGTGCAGCTGTTCAGGATTCAGGCCAGGACATTCTTTTTATATTGATTCCTAAACCAAGTTTAGATGGTAAGGTTCGGCAATGATGATGATTTCTCTTTGAGGAACTGGATTATCTTATTAGAAGAGCATCAATCTATGATACATTCATGGGTCCTTGAACAGACCCCTGGTGGGATTTATGTGAAACAGTCAAATTATGCACGTGATGTGATAGATTCACTCGAGAAGATATATTTTCCTACGGATTCCTACAGGGTCATGATGTATTGGGATGAAGGAGAATTTGACATGAATAACACTTACTGGAGGAAGTTCCTCTCTGCAGAGAAGACAGATGTCTATATATTAGGCGGCAGCTTTGATAGGGAATACAGATATCCAAATCAGCTGTACCAAAAAGGTCTTCACAGTGCACTAGAAAAAGCCTTCAAGGCCCAAGCTCCGGTTGATTATGTCTTGGATGACGTGCATATCTATGTCGCAAGATTATTCAACCTTCTCCCGGATAGAGGGTTGCTAGACATGATTAAACATAAGATTTAAAATCAATTGATTCTGATTCTATTGCCGATGAAATGCCCGATATGCTCAGGTGAGATGTATAAGCGCCATTGCAAAGACATATGCAAGAACTGCGGTTCGCTTTATGACTGTTCAGACCTGTTCTAATTATCTGACGGCTTTTGCCGTCTTACATTCATCCTTATCTCATTTATTTCCATCATGACAAGTTCTGCAAATTCCTGTGCATTCGTCCATTTTTCAGCCATCTCTTTCTCATACCAGTCAAATGCCAAACCTCTGCCGTCAAGATATGCTGAGTAGATGCCTATATCTGCAATCATCCTGCTCCTTTTAGGGAAATTGCAGTGGATTATCTTTGTATAGACCGGATAAGCAGCAGTCACAGCCTCTAGAGGAAAGGAATCAGAGAATTCCATATTCCTAATCTCAGTCTCCAAGTCATCAAACCTTATTCCTTTAGAGACAGAGAATCTTGCTATCCTAAGCCCGTATCTTATCTCTTCATCATGGTAATGGGCGAGTCCATCAGAAGCGCGGTAACCTATATTGAAAAGCTGGGAGAGTGCAAATTCATATCCTCTAATCTTATCGAACATTAGGGTATAATCAAAAAGACCTTTCATCCAAAGATACAATATGCAGAAATTAAAAAACATTTCGTTCAAGAATAGGTTTATAAAATACTGAATGTAATGGATGATAGATCAAAACCAGATGGCAATATACAGATTAGATTATATGATGTTAAGATTCAGTGACAGGCCAAAGAAGATATTTGATGGTCTCACTTCAAATACCATGGACTCGCCAAAAAATGCATTCATCGATAATATCGGAAGGACAATAGCGGCGTTCTATCAGTTGCAAAAAGAAGAAGATGTTTACATACTGATACATAAGAAATATTATCAAAGGCTGATGGATCATCTTGATAAGTTCTTGAAGCTGACAAAAGTCAAGGTGGAAAGAAAGGATCATTCGATTTATTTCTGTCTGGATAAGGATGATGCAAAAGACGCAGCGTTCATCTTTGCAGACGGGTTGATGGCGACAGAGAAGACTATGGTCTCATGTGATGAGGACGCATTTAATGTGTACAGGTTGAAACATGGCATCCCTCTTCCGGGCATAGATTTTGATAATGAATTGATACTAAATGTATCAGAAGAATTCATATCGTTTAAAAAAGGGTGTTATCTAGGGCAAGAGATAATAGCAAGAGTGAAGTATCTGGGAAAGGCTCCAAAAAAGCTGGCAATTGTGAAAGATGGCAAGAAGATGACTTCAGTCGCGAATGTGGATGGGGAGAATAAAGGTTTTGCGTTTATTGCAAACTGATTCATCGGACTGATTCTCCAGATATGCCGATGATTTGGAGGAATAATTCAAAAACTATTTAAATTTTGCATATATGATGATTCTAATGAGACAGCATCTTGCTTCAATCAGCTATTTTTATCTATGGAAAGTGACCGAGTTGATCGGCATAGTCCTGTTTGCGTACCTTTTGACTCCGATGGATTTCGCCAAGATCTTCCTGCCGATGGCTGTCGTCTATTTTTTCATGAATTTCCTGGATTTCAAGATTGAGGATAACATCCAGAAGTATTGCAATGCATTAGGCCTGATAGCTCCGCTGATGGGTCTTTTCACAGGATTCATCTTCTACCTGCTATCATGGGTCTTCCCAAACATGGGAGAGCCGTTCAGGATAGGTACCGGGATTGTCATGTTCCTAAGTTTCAAGAAGACAGCAGAGCTGTATTATAAGACAAAGGGCGAGGATGCAAAAGTCCACAGGATATATTTCATATCTCAACTGGTGATGCTTCTGACCTCAATAGTGCTTTATCTTGTAGGCTATGGGTTCCTGTCTATGCTGATAGGTTATCTGATTTTCCATATGCTTGGGGCGTTCATGATATGGTGGAAATTCCCTCTCAAGCTTGAGGCGAAGATTGAGCCGGATGTAATGAAAGAGCTTTTCTTGACGTGGAACCAGAGGTTGCCTGATAACATGCTCCACGGCATTTCAAGATATGGATTATTGTTCCTTGTTGCGCTGTTTTTTGGGTTCACAGAATTCTCTTACCTTTATCTGGCATTCATCTTAGGGTATTTCGTATACAAGAACATATCGCTCTTCATGACAGAATATATGAAAAGTGCAAAATTGATAGATTCATTGGAATATATCTCTTTTGTGATAGTGCCTATCTCAATATCTTTGATTGTCTATCAGAGCAAGATGGCAGAATTCATAGGTTGGCCTGGGCTTAAGATCCTGCCATATGTCGCATTGGCAGGCCTCCTAAAAGCAGTATTTGAGCTTTCAAGGATGGTGCTAAAAAAAGAGACTATAAAGAAGATAAAGCTGGCAGAGATGTTCCTGCTTGTGATTTTTTCGCTCTTAGGTTATTTTGGATTCATATGGATAGGTGTAGCGCTCCTGGCTTCGACAGTCATGAGCTGTCTTGCATATTTCTATGCAGTCGAGAAGATACATAAGCTTAGGATTTTCATAAAATCAAGAGGCTATGTATTCGTTATCCTCTCAGGTATCTGTGCAGGTGTGATAATAACAATATTGATGGAACTGAATTTTCCGATGGTTGTTGCAAGCTTGGCAGGTCTGGCAGCATATATCAGCCTGACCATGATCTCAAGCAGGCATATCTATAAGAACATCATCAGGATGGTCACAAAAGAATGATATGGCTATTTTTTATGTTTGTGATACCTGGATTTCTGTTGACACAGATATTCTTCAAGGATTCAGATGTTCTCGAAAAGATCCTCTCAACAGTGCTCATGAGCATAATGTTTACGACAGCAATAAGCCTTATGTTAGGGTTCAATGAATTCACCTACAATATTACTGGCGGCCTGAAGAATATATGGGCATATGTCTTGATTGGGAATATCTTGCTTCTTTTGGCTTATGTAGGAAAGGAAAAATATTTTAATCACAGGCACATAGATGTTCAACATGGCAAAGAAAAAAGAGAAAGTTCAAAAAGAAAAAACACA
>JAMPXQ010000126.1 GCA_023701075.1 Candidatus Woesearchaeota archaeon | reverse complement strand
CAGAAAGCGACAAAAAGCTTAACTGCTTTAAAACAAGATTCTGGTTCTGATTCTGGTAGCAATAATATCACTATTCATGGAAGTGTTCAGGGCAGTTTTGTTGGAATTGGCAGCGGTAATACATTTAACATGGGATCTTCAGGGGTATCTGCTACTCAACGTGAACAAATCTATAATTCACCTTTGATTGTCATGGCTAGAGGCGCAAACCTGACAGTGTCATATGACCCAGATATTAAGAGGGTTATTTCAATTCTGCCAAGAACCGGTGCTCCTACTTTAGAAGATGGATATACTGGAGTTGTTGATCTTGGAAATATGAATAATGCCAGATATGACATAAACCTTTCAAATAATTCTAGCCTTATTGTAATAGGCCTAAGCAACCAGATATCTTTTTATAATGACACTAATCCAGCAGGGAAGGTTAATGTCACTACAATAGGCACAAATAATCTGATTCATGCTACAGGCTATGAATCTCAAGTCAAACAATTCAATTAATTTATTTTTTATTCGTCCCTAATTCTAATATTTTAGTTGCTTATCTGAGATAATTCAAGGCATAACTTTACTTAATAACAATAGGACTTCCAAACGCTTCCTTGATATACTCATTAAAACCCGTATCATAGAACCTATCTTCCCAGCTTATCTGTCCGCTCGGCAGGATGGCACCTGGAACATTCAGCGAGCCTATATGCATCACTCGTCTAGGGCTAATATCCAGGAAACGTCCTTTCTTATATCCATAATCAGGATGCACCATGATCTTCATATGGACCTTGTCCTCATTCACCTGTTCAGATGTCGGATCAGCAAGTATGATGCCCTTAAGCTCACTTTTTCCTAATATGAACGGATAGATGTCATAGACATGGGTATACCAACCGTTTGCAACTACAGATGCTGCACTATATATGCCATGGATCATTGATGAAGCCATGACTGACCTGCTTGAAGGGCCGCAGCATCCTTCTGGGAATTCTCCAGCGTTGGCATATGATGCATGCCTTGAGAGCACGTAATTTGCAAAGGATATCTGGAATATCTTGGCCAGGTCATCTTCCAGCTGTGCCATATCATCATAATATGCTGCAGATGGGCCAAGATTGCAATCTAGTCTACTTATCAGCAGTTCTTTTTGAAATCTTCCGCAGGAATATGGTGCAATCTCCTTCAGTCTTGAAACAGTCTCTTCATCAATATCAAATCCGTTTGTCTGAGATAAAAATTCAGTTTCCCAGACAGATGTATCCAAAATTGAAGGAAGATGGCTTATCCCTATGCTAGACAGTTCGTAAAACGGATACATCGTTCTATGGGAACATAGGTTATATTTAATCGTTAGTCTGTTTTAGTATCATCGGTCAGTTTCCTGAGTGCAGCAGCAGATGAAATAAGGATCAGAAACAGGCTGCATACAGATACACATTTATAAAAGATTCAACTCCTTGGGCAAATGGTTCAACCTGGATATGATCAGTTAGCCTCACTTTTTGGCTCTGCTCATGAAAAAGCACTGTCTGAAGGGACTATAGTTGAGCCTCCTTCAATGAAAGACTTTTTTGGCCTTACTAAATCAATGAATTCAAACCTTATCAATATTCTTAATGAACATAAAATGACAGGCAAGAGGTTCATTGATCTTGGATCAGGAATCGGATGGCCGATGATTCTGGCGAATCTTGGTGCAGGCATGGTCTCTTATGGGATTGAAGCCAGGCTTGTTGAATTTGAATTGAGCAAGCGTGTTATCCAGATTCTGGGACAGTCAACAACACTTGACAGCCACCCATTTTATGGTAATTTTTTCCCTCCTGATTTCAAAGTGGGTTACATGGATAAATGGAGATTTGTCTGGGATATACCTGGTGAATTAAGGAGAAGCAGACCTTATGAGGACATGGGGCTAAATTTAAGTGATTTTAGCGTCATCCATTTCTATCAATATAACAGGAATCTTCCTGCTGTCATGGATTATATCTCTCAAAGGGCAAGTCCAGGGACATTGATAATCAATCCGACAAATCAGGTCAAAGGATTAGAATTTCCAAAAAATTTCAAGAAGATTGAATCATCTTATGATGCAGCCATCTTTTATCTGGACTAAAAACCTCATTCTCTCAGCGTCCCTACCATTGATTCTGGTTTTAGGAAGAGATCAAGCGCGTCATTCACTGAAGTTACAATTATGTCTATATAAGGCATTATCCCTATATGTATCCCTTCTGCCTGAAGCGTCGCTATCCTTATCTTTGCATGCTTGAACAGTCCGATATCGAGCCTTGCATTCCCTATGGCAGCGCAGTTCTTGCCTAATTTTTGTATCTCTATCGCCTTATCCTCACTTTTTGCGGCTATCCTTAGTTCTATACCCAGTTCCTGACATATCCTGCTTGCGTTTCCTCTGATATCTCCGGTAACAAGAACAATCCTATACCCTTTTGTTTTCAATTCTTCTATGCGTTCAGAAACACCTTCAACTAAAATTCCATGCACAGAAAGAGTGCCATTGAGGTCAAAGACCAAGGTATCAATCTCTAGGGTGCCTTTATGGGGAATATTGAATATCATTTATATCTATTATCTCTTCTCAGCCACCACTTCTATATATGCTGAGCCGCTAGGTATCTGCCTTTCTTCCAGCATGATGATATTATAATCAAATTCATCCAGCCATTTCTCGGCATATTCTTTTGAGAAGAAATGCCTTACATGATTCTCTTCGTCTTCATACATGTCTTTCTCTATCTCTTTTCCTTTGCCGTAATCTGCGTCGTTCACGGATTTTACCTGGAACATGAGGAGGCCATCATTCTTGAGCACTCTTGTCATCTCCTTAAAGACTTTCTTGAGCTCTTTGTCTGTGAAATAATGCAGTCCCAGCCTAGTATAGATGAATTCAAATGATCCATCTTCATATCCTAGGGGTTCTGAGACGTCTTTGACCATGCTTGTGACAAAGATATCATATCTCTTCTGCGCTTCATTGAACTGTTTTATTGCCTCATTTGAGAAATCAAGGGCAATGACATTATATCCTTTGTTATGGAAGAAGACTGCATCTGCACCTTTGCCGCAGCAGAGGTCCAGGACCTTGCCTTTTTTCCCTTTCATGAAATTGAAATAGACGAGGCGAGCAAAATCAGTGACTTTGTGGTATCTTCCTTCAGATTCTTTATGGAGCTTGTCCCATACTTCTTTTTTGATCATATCTATTCATTATTATAACATGTTTATTAAGCTAACGCCTATATCTTGTTTTTAACCTATAAAATCATTTATCAAAATATCTAATCGCTAAAGCTCACTTTTTATCATCCATCTGGCTGCGGATACATCAGATAGCCTCCCGGATGCTCCAGCTTAGGTCTAAGATGCAAAAATACTGCGTTTGCTGCATCAGAGACATGGGGAATGATACGTTGAAATGCTGCGTCGTCCTTTGTGAAGCAGTTTTCAATAGCTATGGAATAAGGATCATCTCTTAAGGCTAATCTCAGATTAGTATATGTCCTTAATTCTGATTGGTGCAGTTCTTTTGCGTCTACTATCTGGCTTGCTGCGATTTCATCTAGGCTAACTTGATAGGGGATAGGCAATATTATTCTCCTTAAGTAACTGGTGAAGGAATATTGTACTGCCATAGGGTGGAGATGGTTTCCTGTCGGCATATAGCTAGCAAGCATATCTATGGAAATTTTTGCAAGCTCTACCCGATTCCTTTTGAGGTATAGAGCAGACTGCCATATACCAAGGTATTTTCTAAGTTCAGGAGATAGGCCTAAGTAGGGATTATACATTTTTTGATTGGTAAT
>JAMPXQ010000125.1 GCA_023701075.1 Candidatus Woesearchaeota archaeon | reverse complement strand
TTTTGTATAGAAATCATCAGGTGTTGCAATCTTCTTGCCTATGCTCTTTGCATGTTCAAATATCATCTCAGGGCTTATGCCTTGGCTTGTGTAAAGTTCCAGGAACTTGTCCTCTGATATCTCCTTGTCTTTCTCTAGGAGATTCACGATTATCTGTTTTGATTTCTTCTTGTTCTCTGAATATTTCTTCTTCTCAACTTCAAGAATGTTCTTCACAGAATCCATGTTCTCTGAAAGCTCAGGGAAAAGAGGCTTTAGATAGTCTGCATGCCACTCTGCGATGTCCTGCATCGAGACATCCCAGCCGTATTTGTCTATGAAATCCATGGCTCTCCTAAGTATCACCCTTAGGTTATAGCCGCCTCCTACGTTATTTGGGAGAGCTCCGTCTGAGATTGCAAATAGTCCAGACCTTGTGTGCTCTGCGACTGAATATAATGCTGAGAGCGGAAGTATCTTCTCTTTTAGTTCTGCTGCATCAATATCTATCTTTGCTGCAACTTCCTTCCATGTCTTATTGATGTCTTCGACTTCGTCAATGTTCAGATAAGATGAATACGGGAGGAATTTCCTCATTAGGTCTCCTTCAGGCTTTATCCCAGTGAGCTTGTATAATTTCTTGCTCACGGTAGGAAAGGTCGTCTCATAGCTTGTCGATGTGCCTTTTGTGAACCAGGCATTCCTTTCATGTCCCATCCCCATATCAAGCACTTTGAGCGGAAGGCCTTTACGTCCAGTAGGCGTCTGCTCATATAGCATATAGACCTGGTTCCCAAGCTCTAAACCTCTTGAGAAATATTCCATGCAAGGCCCCAGGTTTCCGCCGCCTGCCCATGCATCTTCGTGGAATGTGACTTCTTTATTCGGAAGCCCTAGCCCGTTCTTCAGCCATAAGTGGATATCTGAGAATACCTTGTTCTGGTCCCATTTCTCTTCAGGTACGAACATGTGCTGCCCTATCATCACAAAACCTGTATAGTGCGCTCCTGTTATACCTACATTATCGATATCATTGAACCTTAGGCAGAACTGAGGGACGACAAGCGGATTTGCCGGCGGCTCTACTGCGCCTGAGACGACATGAGGCTGGAAATCATAGATTGATGCGCCGACCCAGTACTGGTCATCACGCCATCTTGCTACAACAGGATAACGTTTTATAGGGGTATAGCCCTGTTTCTTGAAATGCTCTGCAAATTTCGTCCAGACCTGGATATAATCTAGTTCCTGTTTTGCAGGCGATTTCCCTATGAACTTGAATCCGCCTGAGCATGCAGGGTCTCCGCAGACTTCCTGGTCATCATTCACGGTCCAGAAGAATGTGCCGCACTTGCACTGCTTCCTTTGGAAACCTTCTTCCTTGAGATGCTGGACGGCGTAGAACTTTTCAGGTGCTTTAGAAGCTTCAATCTTGAATTCTTTTTTCAATTCCTTGTCAGTTTTCATGTGAATCAGATATGGCGGAGAAATATAAATATTTTGTCTGGGAATGGTCTGTCGAATAATTTATATATTACTTCCCATACCAAAGGAGTCAAAAGATGGTGGAGAAATTAAGTTTAGTAGTATACTCGACAGGCTTAAAAGAAGAGCATTCGTGCGATTTCTCTTTAGGCAATAGAGGAAACTCTAATACCCTCATTTTTTCAGACGACAAATTCAGGCTTGAGATATGCCTAAAGGATATCGTGGATGTCGAGGATTTCAATGGATTATTGCTGGGCAAAGAGAAGAAGATAATCCTGCATGCGACAATGAAGCATCAGAATAAGGAATACCAGGGGCTTAGAAAAGTGCTCCTAAAGGGAGAGAATCTTGCTGTGTCTATCGGCGGCATGAGAGTGGAATTCGGGAAAGACGCCAAGAAAACGTTCCTTGAAGTCTATAAGACCATAAAGCAGACCCAGTAAACTTTTTAAACAAGGGTTTTTTCTCTTGTTTTCATAAACGCGACGATGGTTAAATGGTATAATTCGGCCTTGCCAAGGCTGAGTCCTGGGTTCGATTCCCAGTCGTCGCATGTTTTTTATTTTGCGGAATTCTTTAAATCATAGTTTTAAATATACATAAGATATTCTATATACTATGGTGCTCAGACTAGCTGAGATTACAGCGAATGTTGAACAGGTTCAACTGATAAGTGATCAGTATGAACCGGTTCCTATCTATTCCAGCAGCAGACCGCTTCCAAAAGAAGATAAGACTGTAATTGAAGATATCACTGATGAGATATTGAGAAGCCTTGAATCTAGATATATTGAAAATTCTGTCCAGCTTGAATTGGCTATAGGTGAATTTGTGCAGAGCGCCTACCAATATGGCCAGGAAAACCCAACTCCACTATTGGAATTATACCTTTCCAGAAACTGTGATAGGATAATCATGATCGCTGCTACAGATGGCAAGAACTATCTTCCTCAGCTAGAAAAGACAAAAAGCACACTCCTAAAACATGGTGGAAAATCTTCACTTAGTGATGATTCATATTTTACAAAAGGAAATTCAGGGGGCCTAAAGCTTGTGCTGCAGACAGCAGATAATATAGGTTTCATCATCAATTACAAATCTCCTTTGCATCCTGATATAAATCCTATGGAATACACGTCATTTTTTGAGATGCATGTAATGACCATGCCTAGCCTAATTAAATAGGCTATTTTTATCTCAGTGAGCAGTCTTGAATTCAACCTGAATCAATCAATACTTTTTGAATAAACTTTTTAAAGCAGGTTTAATTCTTTGAGGATGTTACTTCTCTAATGCGGGGGTAGCAAAGCCTGGCCAAATGCGCAGGACTTAAGTTGCAGCTTTAGTTGTACTAGAGCATCAGTAGATATCCTGTGACTTAGTGTCTTCGAGGGTTCGAATCCCTTCCCCCGCACCATATATCTTTAGCATTTTTAAGGGAGAATTTTGCTGCATTAAAGATTACCTTTTTAATCATTTTTATTATAACTAAGTCTAAAGGTGATTTTCCATGAAGAAATCTACTATGGAAAGAGAATTCAATGCATCAATCGAAAAGGTCTGGGAAGCTTTTACAACACCAAAAATGTTGAGCAAATGGTGGTCTCCTGAAGGCATGACTTCGTCTTATATATCCGTAGATCTAAGAGAAGGCGGGTTCTTCAGATACTGCATGAAAAGCGATCAGGTGGAAGTGTTTGGCCTTGGTGAATATGAAACAATAACTAAACCAACCATACTGTCTTATCATGATACATTTTCAGACGCCAAAGGCACTCCGGTACCCCCTTCATATTATGGCATGCCAGGCGATAAAATTGAGAAAATGCTGTTCATTTTTTCGTTCAGTGCAAAAGGAGATAAAACTCACATGAGATTATCCTGGGAAAACTCCATTGACGAAAAAATGACTGCAGATATGACAAAAGGCTGGAACAGCATGTTTGATAAGTTAGATTCGGTGTTGTGATTTTTTTCCATTAATTATTCCGTTGCTTTCTTCTGAATGTGATTATCTATCAGTCTTCAGCATGTCTCTCAAGCAGTAGATTATGTTCACGCAGTATTCCGGCCTGTTTGGTGAAGTCTTTTGCATCAGCATATTTGATGCTGTTCCTTGACAAGATTCCGGGACTGGCATGCCTTCACCATTGTTCTTCACTATGAATCTCTTCACTCCCTGTGCGATATATCTCCCTTCTCTTTCTGCTGAGATGTAATCCGGACCTAGTGCAGTGAATATGATTTTTTCACCTATGACTTGTCTTAATGTTTCATCAAGCCCAGAAAACTCGACATCGCCTACTTTGTCATCAATGACAATTGCGTCATATGCACGTAGATCTTTTTCTGTTATATCTTTTTTTCCATCAACTTCTTCCATCGAGTGGCCATACATCCTC
>JAMPXQ010000008.1 GCA_023701075.1 Candidatus Woesearchaeota archaeon | reverse complement strand
GTGTAGCCATGGCTTGCACCTAAATATAACACTGTGTTGCCTTCCTTTATACCTATCTGCGAAAGATCATTGATTATGCCTGCAGCCAGTTTGCTCCTCTTTGGATCCCAGTTCCTGAATTCCATGCCGTCAAAGCGCTCAATATCCTCATCGAAATATTTTATGCCAGGAGTCAAGTTTGGCGTATAGAGCTTTATCTTCCCTTTTGTGTCTTTCTTTGAAAACACATTAGGAAATTTAGGATTATATAATCTCATCTGAACTTCGCCTCTAATTCTGCCTTCAATTTATCACCTATGAAATTTCCCTTAAAATAATCTACCTTCACTGCCAAAGAAATCTTATCTGCCAGCGACCTTGCGGCTTTCCCCTTATCTTGCCTTGACACTCTCTGAAGGAGCGGATGCTCTACAATCACTCCATGCTTTGGAGACTTTGATTTTGTGACCATGTGCCTAAAGAGCGCTTTCTCTGCGCCTAAGAGCTGGATGGTTGATGCCGGCATCATGACCATATTCCTCAATGACCCTGCAATCGCAAGAAGCTTCGCCCCTGTCAGATGTCCTGCAACTTCTGTTAGATTAGGACATGTTTTTCTCATAATCTTCTCTAAAAACAGCTCTTTTGATTCTTTCTGCCTCTGAAGCAGATTTATGCTATCTGCAAAATCTTTTATCTCTGCCATGTCTTCCGCTGATAGCTTCTTCCCCATGCCATTTATGACTGCAAAATCAGCCCTTAGCCTATCATATCCTTCGATGACCCTTTCTGAAAATGCGCTGTTGTCCTGCAACTTATCTTCAACTTCCGGAAGCACATATCCATACCACTCCCTGAGCCTCTTTGTCAAGAGATTTATTGATTTGCCTAGCTCCATTATCGAACTCGATACCTGGATTATCAAAAGATCGTCTGTCACGCTCTCCCTTATCTGCGTCTTTGTCAGATAAAGGTTGCGCTCGTAGAACATGTCCTTGAAATCCATGAGAAGAGTATTTATTACAGATAATACTGAATCATCCGGCTCCAGCCTTAGGTTCTTTATGCTCTTGAATTTCTCCAGGAAAATCTTTTCTTGACTAGGAATCTCTCCTTTTTCCAATATCTTGAGATATTCCCTAGACTCCTGCTCTGAGAAGAGCACTTTCTCTCTTATCTGGAGGTTCTGATTGAATACAAAGACACCGAGTATGTTTGAATATAGGTACATAATCAGAAAGAAACACTGTCTTCTTTAAATAGATTAGGCATACTGTGAAAGGACTCTTGCAAATTCAGGTACATTCCTTGCTATATCCATGCCCCTTTCAGCCAAAAGATATATCTGCTCCCTATATGGCTGAATCAACTGAGCTGCCTGATACTGCAATAAGGCTGACTGGGAATCTCCAGAACCTGCTGCAACCAATGCTATCCCATGGAATATACCTGCCAGTGCAATACCCACCAGACCCCTAGTGATTATACGCCTGCCGTCCCGTGTCTGTTCGGCTGTTGCTGCACCGCCTAAAAATCCAAAGGAAAGTGTCATCAATGGGCCTGCCCAGCCTATATCCGGATATGCATCTGAAAGGCTAGTGTAATAATCAGTCATATTATTTACAATCCCACCTGCTGCTCCACCAAAGCTGCTAATAAGATACCACCCGTTCCTTGGAACTGCATCTCTATCACGCCTGACATACCCATATCCGCTTCCCATGACTCACCTCAGAATCATAAGTTATATAAAAATAATATCAAGAAGCCGTATAATCCCTATCAGAAAGTTTTTTATAGGAGAGGGACTCAATTTTCAAGTATGCAGAGCACTGTCAATATCCAATCTGTCAAATCTGTCGAACTCACTAAAAAATTCGAAGATGAAATATTAAACTACCAAAAACTTTTCCAAGAAGTGAGAAAAGAGATATCTAGGGTAGTAGTAGGGCAAAGCGAGATACTGGATTATCTCATGGAAGCAATCCTCTCGCATGGACACTGCCTTGTCGAAGGAATCCCAGGAATCGCAAAGACACTGCTCCTTAGGACACTCTCTATAGTCACCGGATGCGAATTCAAGAGGATCCAGTTCACTCCTGACCTTCTTCCATCAGATATCATTGGACTGACTGCATATGAAGAGAAAAAAGGATTCTATACGGTCAAAGGACCTATATTTGCAAATTTCGTTCTTGGAGACGAGATAAACAGGGCCCCTCCAAAAGTGCAATCTGCGCTCCTTGAGGCAATGCAGGAGAAGCAGGTCACTATCGGGCACAACAGCTTCCAGCTTCCTACACCATTCTTTGTCATGGCCACCCAAAACCCTATTGAACAGATGGGAACATACCCGCTTCCAGAAGCCCAGATTGACAGGTTCATCTATAAGATCATCATGAAATATCCTAGCATGGAGGAAGAGGAAAAGATACTCCAGCAGAACATCAGCCTGCATAAGTTTGAGGACTATAAAATCAGATCCATCATGAAACCTACCGACATATTGCTGCTTCAGGAGAATGTACAGAAGATTTATCTGGATGCGAAAATCGAGAAATATATCGTAAGGCTTGTCGATTCTACAAGGGATCCTAAAAAATATAATTTAACAGTCGGGAAATATGTGGAGTTCGGAAGCTCACCAAGAGCCAGCATCTCACTCTTCATCGCGTCAAAAGCGCATGCACTCTTGCATGGCAAACTCTATGTCACGCCACAGGATGTGAAAGCTGTCGCTCCAAACATATTCAGGCATAGGGTAATGCTGACATATGAGGGGCAGGCTGAAGAGATAAAGACTGATGATATCGTGAAAGAGATGCTTGCAAAAGTCCCTGTGATCTAGATAAGAATAGTCTCCTTTCAAAAAAATATTTAATCCTATGAATAAACTTCATCTCATGGAAGTCATACTTGTCGATGATAAGGACATTGAGATTGGCAGATGCGAAAAACTCAAGGCGCATAAAGACGGACTTCTCCACAGGGCATTCTCTGTATTCATATTCAATAAGAATAAAGAGCTGCTTATCCAAAAAAGAGCACTTGATAAATATCACAGCGGCGGGCTATGGAGCAATACATGCTGCAGCCATCCTACTAACGGTGACATATTAATTGATGCAAAAAAAAGACTTAATGAGGAAATGGGAATTGAATGCGAATTAAAGGAGCTATTCCGACTCATATATTCTGCAAGAGTTGGTGAATTAATAGAAAATGAATTTGACCATGTATTTATTGGGATATTTGATGGAAATCCTAATCCAGACAAAAAAGAAGTCATGGACTGGAGATGGATACATCAAGTTGAACTAAAAAGAGAAATGAATACCTATCCAATGAAGTTCACCCCCTGGCTAAAACTTGCCATAGATGAAGTCACAAATTTTAATTAGTAAAATTACTGAAGATTTATACCCAAACTAATCAACCATCATAGATATAAATTCATTTAATCGATCCTTATCTCTTGTTGATAGATTCAGTTGATTAAGAAGGTTAACCACCTTTTCTTGATAATCTCTTTGTAATTCTTTAGCATAGGTCAAAGCACCTGCCTCTTCCATAAATGAAATAACTCGTTTTACTGATTCGCTTGATGATTTTGGATTAATACTATCAATGAACCTTCTTTTTTCACTATCTATATTTTCAAGTGTTTTTATCAATAGTATTGTGTTTTTCTGATTTCTTATGTCTGAACCTATTTCATGACCTTTATTACTTGTCAAATCCAACAAATCATCCCTAATTTGAAATGCCAACCCTAATGACATCCCTAAATCAAAAAACAAATGTGACTTATTTTCGTCTACTCCTGCCAGAATAGATCCAATTTTCATTGGATATGCAAAAAGAGCACCTGTTTTTTTTGAAATCATCTCCAGGTATTCTTTTTCTAAAACTTGCCTCTTTTCAAAATATATATCCATTGATTGGCCTTCACAAACCTGCTTATCCATCAGATCCATCTGTAAAAGGCAAATTATTTTCTGGTCATATGAAAAATTTGATTCATGAACCGCCAATCTAGACAAAGTCCCAGAGAGATTACCAAATAAAATACCTTGAGAAGCTGAAAACCTTGATGAATCCTTTGAGAATAATGAACCATTATATTTCCTGTCTTTTTTTGTTTTCAGGAAAAACTCTTTAAATCTAGCATATACCGTAGGTTTATTTCTTCTATACTCATCCTCATCCATTATATCATCTAGAATAAGCGTATATGTATGGTATAATTCAATAAAAATTGCCAACTGCAATATACTTTTCTTATCATTCCCTCCAGAAACCAAATAACTTAAAATCATAGCCAATGGACGAAGGCGCTTTCCGCCCGATGAATACTCCTTAATCATATCATAGCCAAAACCTATTGAACCCATTGTCTTTTTAGACATTATAAACTTCTCAAGATAAAGATTTATATCTTCTTTTAAAATATCTAATCCCATATCTAATAGTATTACTTAGCTATTATTATTTGTTTCTGATATATCTCAAGCAAAAAGAACTTAATAAAAACTAATAAGTTTATATTTAAATGAGCTTAGTTAGGAATGAATTACAGATACTTGAAGTATAAATACTATGTTCCTTCAAACTATGTTCATAAAAAAATACATAATCTAATTAAGTTTATTATCTGTAAAACATAGAAATAATTGGCCTAATTTAACATGATATTGAATAAATATACAAATATTCAAGCAGTAAACGATTTGCATCTTGTGATATAGCACTAAGTTAATTAAGATTAATTAACAATCCTTTTACACCCATGGAAACTTGAAAATATCCCAATTGCCCTTGGACTAAAACTCAATGCATTTTTCAAGAAGAAGAATGAAATTTATGGACAAATAGCTTGAACCAACTCATCAAGCATTGCATTTGCATTTGTTCTTGTTAATGTTGTGCTACCCCATATTGCATAATCTGCACCAATAAGACTCTGTTGAAAATATGCTTCTCCTTTTGTTAAAGATGAATTATTCCCTCCACCTACAATTGCTATGCCATATCTTTCAAAGACTTCACGAGCATTAGATTCCATAAGACCATTGGATGTTGAGATTGATGTTAAAAGTGGAATGTTAGGATCCACTGCAATATTGCAACCTAAATTAACATAAAATGAACCTTCAGTCGGCTCGTCTTTAATAAAAGTGATAAATGATTGCTCAGTAGTATACCTATACTCAGCATGCGGCGCGTTTGAAAAATTTCCACCAACTATTTTTCTTTCAAGAGGTATACTTGCTATACCATATGCTACTGTTGCAATTCCAATTAAGGCGTAAGCCAAATGTTTTAAGCCCATTTTAATCTTTCCCAATATTTATTACTTGCTGGTGGTAAGAAGCTATATTTAAAGCTATTGGTACTGTGACTCAATTTAATTGACAAAGGAATACCAATACTAATTTTAACAGTTAAATGATTAGTTTAGCAAATTATTACTGTTTTTTGAGATACTCCCGGAATTATGGCAAGCATAGGTTATATAATAGAAACATAGTATTCATAATCCTTAAACGCCATATTCAATTTTTCATCTGTCTTACTCTCTGCAAGCACAATCACACAACCACCTTTACCTTTTCCAGTCAATTTTGCGCCTAACGCTCCAGCGCCCTTTGCTCTCATAACAATTTCATCAATTTTTTTTGATGATACTCCAAGTTTTCTTAATAAAATCTGATTTTCATCCATTAGGTGACCTATTTCTGCCAGATTCCCAGATTCCAATTCATGTCTGGCTTTTTTTGAAATAATGCCAATTGATCTTATTAACTGCATATCTAGCGTGCTTTTTATAGATTCTATTACTTCTTTTGTATTAGCAACTTTTCCAGTATTAATTATATAAAAAACAAGCTTTTTTTTTAGATTCAAGAATGATGAAGTATTATTTTGAAAATATATTGGCTTCTCATATGAGATAGCGGTATTATCTATACCACTAGGCGTTCCATGAAAAAATTTTTCGCATTCATAAGCTAAATCATTAATAGCCTCATCATTGAGATATAATTTATTTTGCATTGAAATAGCCCTAATCATCGCCACACTAAGAGATGCTGAACTTCCTAATCCATTTGGAACTGATGATTCCACATAGAGTTTCATGCTTTTAGTTATATTCAATCTTTTTACTAATAATTCCATAATCATCTTAACTTTTTTATTCCTCAAGTATGAAAATTTTGAAGACTCGTCTAATGAAACTATAGTACTTAATTCAGTTATCGGAATAGCAATCCCAGGTTCGCCATACACTACTGCATGCTCACCAAACAAAATCAGTTTTGCACATGCCAATCCAGATATCATAACTTAAGAAATATCAGACACATTTAAATGTTTAATTCTGAGAGATCCACATAATACTTTGACATGTCTCTTGAATCGACATAAACAGCAATCTTATCCTTGATCTTATCTGAAGGATCCACCCATAAGTTCTTGCTATAGAATGTATAGTATACCCCTCCGCTTTTTGCTCTACTAACTATCCTAAATGGGCTTTCCCCATCTACCTTAAAACCCTCATTCTTCTCTACCCTTAAAAATTCTGAATGGATCTTGATGCCTTTTTTCTTCAGATATTCTTTGTCTTGCATAATAAAACCATACTGCAGAAAAAAACCAACTATAGCAAACAGCAGTCCACCTATGATAAAACTAAAGTAGAATATGTTCCAGCTTCCTGCTAACCTAGCTGTGTAAGGATTATCGGATTCATAATATACCTCAACCTTATCCCCTATCATGAACATTGATGGGTTTGTTCCTGTCCTATCAAAAAACTCTATCTCTTCCCCTTCCTGATCAATAAACCTAACCAGCGGCTTATACACTGATCCATCAAACAACAATTCAACCACTATCCCTTCAGCATGGACTCCTGATTTTTTAAGCATCATATCAGAATATAAGAAAAGACCTCCTACTGAACTGAAAATCAGGCCTACACCAATAAACATAATTGCAATAATCCACTTAACATCCATGTGTACATTACTTGCACAACAGTTAATATAATTATCTATTCAATGATTCAATTCCTTATGCGCCCTGCTCAGATCTTTTGTGCATAGTGCAGCCAACAAAGATATCTCTCCTGCAAGAACAGCAGAAGCCACAACCTCTGCCAATTTAAGCGAATTAGTCCCTGCCGGGCTGCCTGAACCAAAACACCCTAAGACCATAAGACACTCTTTTTGCGTCGGAAGACCTGTCCCACCACCTACTGTCCCTACCTGAAGACTTGGAATGGTCACTGAGAAATTCACTCCATGTTCTATTTCTTCAACCAATGTGAATCCAAGAGAACCATCAACGACATGCGCCATATCCTGACCTGTTGAGAGGAACATCGCTGCGATTATATTCGCAAAATGCGCGTTGAATCCCATGGAACCTGACGCTGCACTGCCCAGAAGATTTTTTCGATAATTCATATCTATCAATGACCTTGAATCAGTCTTAAGCACTTTCTTTATGACTTCTTCTGATAGGTTCACTGATGCCAAGACTCTCTTACCTCTTGACTCTATAAGATTGATTGCTGCCGGCTTCTTATCAACGCAAAGGTTGCCAGATTCTGAAATGAACCTGATAGCCTGATCCTTCACTATGTAATCTGCAATCCTCTTGCCTGCAAAGGTTATCATGTTCATGCCCATTGCATCTGAAGTGCTCGCCTTTATCCTCAGATAAATGTTCAGCCCTATTACATAAGGCACTATATCTAATATCTCCAAGAATCTCTCGCCTTCTTCGCCTATTTTTTTTAGGGCACTGAAATTTGATTCTACCCAAAGAGAGAATTCTTTTGACCTCTTCACTGATTCTGCCTTGAATAATATGCTCCTAGCCTGTGCGTTACTCAATACCACCACTTCTGCCCCACCGGAACTATTAATCGCATGACATCCCCTATTCACTGATGCCACAAGCGCACCTTCAGTCGTTGCTAACGGCAAGAAAAAATCGCCTCTTGCATTTTCACCATTGATTCTTATCGGACCTGCCATGCCCAGAGGAACCTGCACTGAACCTATCATATTCTCAATATTAGACTTGCTTGATCCTGAAGCTATGATGCCTGATGAAATCTTTGGCAATGAGAATCCATGTTTTTTCTCTATAAATAATAAACGCAGCTCTTGGGCTTCTTCTGGAGGCAGAAGATCATCTAACTCATGCATCTTCACTTCTCCTTTCATCAATCTATCAAGCAATCCTGAATTTGTAGCCATACTGGATGACACCTTTCTCCCCTTTTTCTAATAGTTTCCTAAAGACCATCTCTACTTTCTTCCCTATCATCAATTCCGATTCTGAGCATTGGACTATCTGGGCTGTCAGACTTGGACCTTCATCCAACCGTACTATAGCCAAGACATATGGTATGTTCCTAAAAGGGGTGTCTTCATTATCCTCTGAAGAAATCCTAATAACCGTATATGTGACTATCTCCCCTTTCCCAAGAAATCGGTATTTCTCTAAATCATAGCAACCGCAAGAACATACTTCTCTTGGAGGAAAATGCTTTTTCTTACAGTCTTTACAGAGAGTCCCCACTAGATTATACTTCTCTTCTATCTGCCGCCATATCCTAGGTATCGCCATATTATCTCTTGAATATATGTACTATCGCTGTGCCGCCTGAACCTCCGACATTATGAGTGAGCGCTGTATGCGCCCCTGTATTCCTCTTCCCTGCGTCTCCTCTCAACTGCAGGACTGCCTCTATCGCCTGCGCAACTCCTGATGCACCTATAGGATGGCCTTTTGCCTTGAGCCCACCTGAGGGATTTATCGGAATCTTGCCACCTACCTTAGTATTCCCTTCTGAAGTGAATTTACCTGATGCGCCTTTTTTCACAAACCCAAGATCCTCTATCGCCATAAGCTCTGCTATAGTGAAGCAGTCATGGACTTCAGCCACATCAATATCTTTTGAAGTAAGGTGTGCCTGACCATATGCCTGCTTTGCCGCTGCCACTGTCGCTTTCAATGTTGTTATGTCCTCCCTATCATGGAGGCTTATAGTATCTGTAGCATGCCCGCTTCCGGCAATCCATACTGGTGTGTCACATAGTTCCCTGGCCTTTTCTTCAGATGCCAACACCAATGCTGCTGCTCCATCTGATATCGGAGATGCATCAAGTATCTTCAGTGGATCTGCAATCTTCTGGCTTCTCATGACATCATCTACGCTAATCTCTTTCTGGAAATGAGCTGACTTATTATGGACTGCATTTGCGTGATTCTTCACAGATACATCTGCCATCTGCACTTCAGTCGTCCCATATCTATGCATATGCAGCTTTGCCATCATGGCATAGAGCCCTGGAAATGTCGCACCGAAAACTGCTTCACGCTCAACATCTGCAGCTGTAGCCAATACCTTAGTAGTATTAAGCGTATCTGTCATCTTCTCGACACCACCAACTACAGCAATATCATGCATGCCTGAGGCGATGTCTATATAACCTTGCCTGAGTGCAAGACCGCCTGAAGCACATGCCGCCTCCACCCTAACTGAAGGGACGTTTAGGCCCATCCTGTCTGCAAGAAGACTTCCTGTATGCTCCTGGTTTGAGAAAAGCCCGCCTGACATAGTGCCGCCATATAACACTTCGACATCTTTCTTCTCGATACCTGCATCATTTATCGCTAGAGAACCTGCTTCAACTGCCATGGAACTTAAGTCTCTTTCAAACAGAAGACCGAATTTCGTCATCCCAACTCCTATCACTGCAACTTTTCTCATCTTACTGCTCTCTTTAGATACTTTAGATAATCCCCATAGACCTTATCTTCAATAAATGACTGCGTCGTTTTCCTGCTCTTTTGCGCTGCAATGATATTTTCTGTTATCAATATATCAAAACTGTCGCTTCCTGCACCGCTGCCATAGGATGTAAGCAATATCCTCTGACCTGGTTTTGCAATATCCAAGACAGCGCAAAGACCAAGGAGCGAGGCTGCAGAATATGTGTTCCCAATCCTTGTTACCAGCATCCCATCTGATATCTGTTTTTCTGTAAACCCTAATTTTTTTGCGACACGGCTTGGAAACTTGCCATTAGGCTGATGAAACACCGCATAATCATAATCTTTTGGAACTGTGCCGTTCTTCTTCATCAGCATCTTTGCTGCAGACATGACATGCCTAAAGTAAGATGGCTCTCCTGTGAATGAACCTGCGTGCGAAGGATATTTTTTTTGCGGCTTTCTCCAGAAATCCGGAGTATCTGAAGAAAATGATACTGTATCTTTTATCTCTGCACAGACTTTCTCTTTACCTACCAGAAACATCGCTGCTCCTGCTGCTGCAGTATATTCCAGGATATCACCTGGAGCTGACTGAGCTGTATCTGCTGCTCCTGCAACCACATTAAGGCCTGCTTTTGCCATATAATATGCTACCTGGATGGCTGCTGTCCCTCCTTTACATGCAAACTGGAGATCCGCACATGTATATCCATTCCCCATCCCTAGCGCCTGCGCAACTATTGTCCCTGTAGGCTTGACTGCATATGGATGGCTTTCTGATCCTATGTAAATTGCACTTATATCTTCCGGAGATATGGCTGATGAACTTAGTGTAATCCTTCCTGCCTCGACTGCCATAGTCGCTGTGTCCTCATCTATATCAGGAAAGCTCTTCTCTGATATCATCAAGCTCTCTTTTATAACTACTGCGTCTGCTCCTTGAGCTTTCGCTATCTCTTCCACTTTTATCCTATAGCGAGGGATATAGCTACCCCAGGAGATTATTCCAACCAAAATTACACCCCATGCTATGTGATTTGAAGAATGTTTTTAAACATTATGAAAGAAATTCATACCCCTGGTCGATTATTGCCACATCCAGGACTGCCATCTTCTTTGATTCTATATAGCTTATCAGTGATGGCCTTTTCGCAGGATTACATAAAACAAGTATGCTGTCTCCTCCACCAGCGCCTATAAGCCCTGCTGCCAGGGCTCCATGCAGCTTAAGGCTTGAAAGAAACTCAGTCATATTGTCCGGCTCGATATCTGCGCCTGCCATGTCCCCAAGCTTCTTCCTATATAGCCATGATACCTCAAGCGCATTCTTTATCCTGAGCGAATCTGAAGATTCTATCGCAGCCTTCACCATCATATTCACTTTATTATAATTCGACATAAATTCAGCATATCTCGCCATATTCTTTTTCCTGAATACCATGACCTTATCAACTAATTTTTCTGTAGATGCAGATTTTCCAGTGAAAACCAATATAGATGCCAAGAATCCCGGCCAGATGAAATCTTCCCTCTTTGGCAATTCCCCTGATCTAAGGTATTCACTTATATCCTCATAATCAAAAGAATCTGAAGTAAAATAATGGCTCCCATAGCAAGATGAAGATATATCAAAGCCCGAGCCTGAACCCTGCGCCTTATGATGCGCGTATCTGGCCAATTTGTATACCAAATCCCTATCGTCTATATCATGCAGCTTCAATATCGCTGCCACTGCAGAGACTATAGCTGTCGCGCTGCTGCCAAATCCTGTCTTTTTTCCATTCAGGCTCAACTGCGGATCATTTGTGCTCGAGAGCTTGACATCCTGCATCGGGATGCCCTTAAGCTTCATATATTCAAAAACTGCATTCAACGCACATTTCAAGAATTTCAAATCAACTATGTCCTTTTTCTCACCATTAACTGTGATTGAGAATTCTTTCTCATCAAACACATACTTCCCTGGCTGGCTCCCCTCTGTATCTGCAGTCGTCCCTTTATCAACATTCACAACCAGACCTATATTTCCAGGCTCCAAGATCGAATATGCCCCAAAAACCAGTATCTTCCCATATGCCTTTACTCTCATAACAGATGCTCCTCACTATATCTTATGCCTCTTCCAGGCCTTGATTCAATCAGTTGCACGCCAAACAATTTAAGCATTTCTTTCTTTATCCCAGGAACATACTGTTCCAATGTAATTATATGTGCATTTGGGCCTGCATCAAAAGTATATGCTGCAATGGTTGACACAGAATTTAATTTTTTCACCAACTCAATTATCCTATATGAAGCCTCATTAAGATATTCAACCTTTGGGACCGTGTCTTTTATACACGCATGAAGACTATCTGATTCATTCATTATCTCATGAGCAAGCGATTGAAAATCTTTAGATCCTATCGCAGCCTTCACTCTCCTTATGATATCTAGCAATGCCTGCAGCCTTTTTTTGTACAGACTACTTGTCTGCACAGTATGCTTCATGGCATCCCTTGAACTAATCTTCTTCTCATCCTTGTCCACTATCACCAGGATATCCCTCAATTCTGGCCAGAATAATTCGTCCTTAAACTGAATGGAAAATTCATCATCCCACACCACAAACCCGCCATACACTGACCTGCATGCACTGCCGCTGCCCTGCCTTGCCAACCCAGACAGTTCCTTATCTGAGAGATTAAGACCTAGTGCTTTTGATGACGCAGCTGCCAATGCTGCAAACCCTGATGCTGATGAGGCTATCCCTGTCCCTGTAGGGAATGAATTCTCTGAGACAACTTTTGCATGATAGATGACACCAGACAATTTTCGCATCTTATCCAGGAAATTTGAGACCCTGACAAGCTTTGAATCTGAATACTTCTCTGAATTAAGGATTAGGACATCTTCTTCATACTTATCAGAGAACTCCACTGTCGTCTTAGTGCTCAAATTCTCATCCAAGGTCATCGAGATGCTCGGATTCATAGGGAGGTTTGAGAACTCATCCTTCTTCCCCCAATATTTCACAAAAGCGATGTTTGAATTCGCAATCGCTGTGGCTTTCATGGAACTGATGAATCACTTAGGATATAAGTATTTTTTGAAGGAATATGACTGGCAACAAGAATGATAAGAATGAAGATTGAAACTCATTTTTTTATTATACTGCCATCTTCATCTTCTTCAAATATCTCTGCTGAGAAGGAATATATCTCTATACCTTCCTCTTTCCAATCATCCTGATGCAGCCCTGCTTTCTCGCATACCATCTCCAATGCTTCTTTTGGAGTGCAGCCATATTCAAGGAATACCTGCGGAAGGAGAAGACCATAGTGATAATCCTTCTTAATCACCAAACCATGCTTTCCTATGATGAATCTAGCCATATAATCTGCCGGCTCATCCACCTCAATAAGCAGTGGGACGCTCAAAACTGAGACTTCGATAGTCACATCTTCAAATTCCAGCGGAGTGAGAGGTGCAAACCTAGAGTCCTTGAATGCTGCTGCCCTTGCCGCTTCCACCACCGCACGATTCAATGGATATACCGGCTCTGGGAAACCTATGCAACCCCTTAATTTGCCATATAGTGAAAGTGTCACAAAAACCCCTTGCTTCTCACCATAGCCTTTATAGGAATCCATATCGATATGCTTCCTTGAGAAATATGTTGAGATTGCTTCCCTAGCCAACCTGACCAATGCTTTTGCGTCTTCCAGTTCCATTATGCAACACCAACAATAAGGACAAGAACTAAAGTATAAAAAATTTAGCTAAAAACTATTTCAATGATTTCAGAAGCTCGTTATTCTTCTTCTTGAGCCTTGAGATTGCGCCTTTAAGCGCCTCTTTTGGATCATCTGCCTCGATTATAAACTTTGGTATCCCTATTATCGGATGGCTGATATTATAGACTGCGATTGTGACTGTTTTATCATTCCAAAGCTCATCCCTAAGAGCGTTGCATAATGTGTGATCCTCACCTATGATTTCAAAAACTAGCCTTTTCTTCTTGTCTTCGAGAATTTTGATTTCCATATGGCCTTGGAATTAAGTGAGGTTTAAAAAGGTTTTGCAATGCAAAAACAAGATCATTGACCCTAGGACACTACTGACTTGAACCAGTTTTCCAATCCATATATCCAAAAATCGAAAAATATTTAAATTTAAATTAACAAACCTGTTAATATGAAATACCTAATCTTAGCCTTGATATTGATGACAAGCGTGAACGCATTCCAGATAACGGAAATAATGTTTAACCCAATCGATGACAATGAATGGGTTGAAATCTATACCATAACAGCACTGAATATCTCAAATGCTACACTAGCAGACAATATGCAGTCAGACAGGATCATGTGCTGCGGAACATGCGAACTTTTTGTCCCTGCCAACACTGCGTTCTTGATTGTCAAGAATGACTCGACATTGAATTTCACAGGCTACAAATTCTGCGTGGATGACAAGTCTATAGGGAATGGGCTTGGCAATACCGGCGATAGGATAAGCATCACGAATAATGGCATCTCAACTAACATCAACTATACAATCGGTGTCGCAAAGGGGAAATCCCTCTCACTAGTGAATGATTCATGGGCCCAGACAGAACCAACCCCCGGAGAATATCATCCTATGAGTGAAAATGACGATGGGAATGATGATGAACCTGTTGCTAATGTCACCCATAATACAACTAACAACACACATGATGATACAACAACCCTAAAGAACGCTTCTTGTGACTATGAAAATCTTTTCAACCTAACAAATGAATTGAACAATTCTCTTGTCTCATGCTTTTCTGAGATAGAAATATGCCAGTCACTAGTTGAAGAAACAGAAGGCACATTATCCGATACATACTCTGAACTTGATTCATTGAACCATTCTTTAGCACTATGCGAAAACAATCTTCAGAACTGCCAAGAAGAAGCTAATGTGCTTGATGAAAACCTGGCTTTGAAAAATTCAGAGATCATAGATATGAACATCTCCCTGAGAGAATGCACCCTAATTGTTAGCCATCATGAAAGACTGATGAATGACATGAACAATACAATATCAGAGAAAGAGTCTGCAATCAACGAGCTAAACAATTCACTCATGGCTTGCCTTGATGCTACTAAAGAATATGAAACAAGACTATATGAAACCAATCAAACCATCATCCTCATGAAGCAAAACATACTTGAGCTGAACATCTCGATGAATGAATGCGAAACCCAAAACAAGGACAAATCACAACAATTGGAGGAGAAAGATACACTCATTCTGATGCTGGAATCGGACATATTGAACCTAACAAATGAACTTTCCAGATTTTCCGGCTGCAGATATGATAATCCTCAGTGCGACCAAGACCATGAATGCATAGATAATGGCTGCGCCCTAAAGAACGGATGCAAATATGACAACCCTTCGTGCGGCAATGGATTCATATGCAGCAATAATTCTTGCGTCAAACTCCCAAAAGTCACTTTCAGGACAAATATCCTTGACAAGAGATATCATCTGCCTTATAGCGAAATTGCAATAGACAGCGATGATGACGGACAGCTGGAATGCTATAAATATACTTCCTTCAACTGGGTCTACTATTCCAGATACCCTAAGATCATTGCTAAGACCATGGAAGGCTTTGAAGTGCACAAGCTGCCTAAAGAAAGAGCGATAATCTACGACCACAATAGAAATCCTATTTATAAAAAGACAGAGACCTGCAGCATCCCCTTAAGCAGCGAACAAATCAACGAATACAGCACAAGGGAAACATAGCTTAGCAATAACCTTTAAATATTTCAATTATTATTCTCTTCCCATGAAAACAGGATTACTGCTGCTTAGGTAATTATTGTTTCTAAATTTCTCTCAATAATGCTTTTGGGTGATTGGATGAAAACTGAAGAAAAATGGATAAAAAGATGGCAGGAAGCCAAGATATTTGAGGCAAAGCCGGACAACAGAGAAAAGTTTTTTGGGAATTTCCCGTATCCTTATGTAAATTCATACCTTCACCTGGGACACTTCTATTCATCCATGAGGCTTGAAGCATTATCAAGATACAAGAGGATGAACGGGTTCAACGTCCTATATGCCCAAGGATGGCACTGCACTGGAAGCCCTATAGTCAGCGCTGCAAAAAGGATCGAAGAGAAAGAGCCAAAGCAATGGGGCATACTCAAGATGCAGGGATTTAGCGACGAACAGATAGAGAAATTCGCCGACCCAGAAGCTTGGATTGACTATTTCCCAAAAGAAGCTAAGAAAGACTTCACAGACATGGGCTATTCCATCGACTTTAGGAGGTCGTTCATAACCACAAGCCTAAATCCAAGCTATGACAAGTTCATCAGATGGCAGTTTGCAAAGCTCAAAGAGAAGAATTTTGTATTAAAAGGGCACTTTCCGGTAGTATGGGACCCTAAAGACAATACTCCTGTAGGAGACCATGACAGGATAGAAGGGGAAGGGGAGACGCCGCAGGAATATGTGCTTGTGAAACATAGGTTTGCAGAGAAGTGGATTGTCAGCGCAACACTTAGGCCTGATACTATCATGGGAGTTACTAACCTATATGTGAATCCTGAATCTGATCTTTGCGAAGCTACTGTAGATGGAGAAGCTTGGATCATCTCAGAAAAAACAGCATTTGAACTGTCTTTCCAGGATAAGAAAGTCCAGATAAAGCAGAAAATAAAAGGCTCTGAACTCATCGGGAAAAAAGTCAAGGAATTCAGCGGGCTTGAGGTACCTATCCTCCCTGCCAGTTTCGTGAATACAAATGTCGGCACAGGCATAGTCCATTCTGTACCAAGTGACAGCGCTGATGACCTCATCGCTCTCTATGATCTGCAGAAGGATGAAGCGACATGCAAAAAATATGGGCTTGAGATGAAAGAAGTATTGGCAATAAAACCAATAGCTGTACTCAAGATACCAGGATATAATGAGATACCTGCTGAAGACATAATAAAAAAACTAGGGATAAAATCCCAAAATGACAAAGATAAGCTAAAAGAAGCCAAAGAGATGCTCTATAAGGACGGGTTCTATAAGGGGACACTCAATGAACTATACAAGAAGAAATTCAAGAAAGACTACTCCGGAAAGAAAGTGGAGGATGAGAAGGAATCAATAAAAGAAGAGATAATCGCAAGCGAATTCGGAGATAGGTATTTCCAGCTCACCGGGAAAGTCGTTGCCCGTTCGCTCTCTGAATGCATCATAAAGATTGTCGATGACCAGTGGTTCATGGCGTATGGAGACAAGGAATGGAAGAAGCTTGCGCATGAATGCCTTGACAATATGAAACTCTATCCTGAGAAGACCAGGAGCCAGTTCAATTATGTTCTTGACTGGCTGAGGAACTGGGCATGCACAAGGGAATTCGGCCTTGGGACCAGGCTCCCTTGGGATGAGAAATGGCTCATTGAATCCCTGAGCGATTCGACAATATACATGGCCTATTACACAATATCACACAAGCTGCAGAAGATAGATGCAGAACTGCTAGATGACAATTTCTTTGACTATGTTTTCCTAGGCAAAGGAGACTTGAAGAAACTGAAAGTGGATAAGAAACTTGCCCAGGAGATGAGAGAAGAATTTGATTATTGGTATCCTATGGACTTTCGAACCACAGGAAAAGACCTCATACAGAACCATATGAGCTTTTGCATATTCAACCATACTGCGATATTCCCAAAAGAGAAGTGGCCTAAGAGCTTCGGACTGAACGGGCATGTCATGGTAGACGGAGACAAGATGTCCAAGAGCAAGGGAAATTTTGTCACGATGAGAGATGCCTACAGAGATTATGGAGCCGACGCTGCAAGGTTCACTGCGCTTTCAGGCGGCGAGAGCATTGACGATGCAAATTTTGAGAGAGAGATGGCAAAGAACATGCCTGCGAAACTTGAAGCCATGCTTGCATTCGCAAAGCAGCACCATAACAAGGGAAGAATTGAGAAACTCAATATAGACAGATGGATGGATTCAAAGATCAATGAGATAATAGTTGAAGTGACAAAAGACTATGAAGAAACCCTTTTTAGGAGCGCGCTCCAGCTTGCCTACTTTGACCTGCAGAATGCGTTGAAATGGTATATGAGAAGATGTGTGAACAGCCCTAATAAAGAGACAATAACAAGGTTCATAGAAGTCCAGACTCTGCTGCTCGCACCTATAACCCCGTTCATATGCGAAGAGATATGGGAAGCTTTAGGAAAGAAGGAATTCATCGCACTTGCCAGATGGCCACAAGCCGGAGAGATAACAAAGACAAATGAAGAATTTGTGAAATCAACCCTTGAAGACATAAATTCAGTCATAAGGCTTGTGAACATAAAACCTCAAAAAGTGACACTATTCATCGCTGATGATTGGAAATATGAGCTTTACTCTATCCTAAAACCGATGCTTGAAGAAACCAGGGATTTCAAGGCAGTCATTGGAAAAACCATGCAGAACGAGAAGATAAAGAAACATGGACAGGACGCAATGAAGATAATCGAGAAAGCCATGAAAAGCGGTGTGAATATATATGATAAGGAAGCAGAATCCCTTGCACTCAACGAAAGCGTTGATTTCCTCAAAAATGAGCTTGGTTGCGAGATAGAGATAATCAAGGCTGAAGAAAGCAAAGAGGCCAAAGCCAGGAATGCACTTCCAGGAAAAGTCGCAATACTTGTGAAATAACGAAAATGCCCTGTGAAGGGCTATACTCACTATGTTCGTAATAAGCTCTTAACCAGAGAAATGACTGCTAGGCGATTAAACTAGCAGCTAATCCTCTTGAAGACATATGAGCGATAGTTTTTTAGTCCTCTATGCGATATATTTATAAATGCCTCTTTTTTCCAATGCCTTATGATTATACCTATAAGATGCTGGTCTTGCGGAAAGCCAATCGCACATTTGTGGGAAGATTTCCTCCTCAAAACAAACAACAGGAAACAGAACATCAAGGAGACGCTTGATGAACTAGGAGTAGAGAGATACTGCTGCAGAGCACAGTTCTTGGGACATGTAGACTTGATGGACACTGTCTCAGCATTCAAGAAGTTCTAAATTCAATTATTTTTATATCCGGCTGCTTTTCTTTTATATATACATAATCCTGGTGCCATACATT
>JAMPXQ010000007.1 GCA_023701075.1 Candidatus Woesearchaeota archaeon | reverse complement strand
TATTGTCTCATGCGATACAGTTTTATTATTTGATAAAGTCAATACTGTGACCTTGTGGCCTAGACCTACCTGTGTCTTTGCTATCTGAAAAGAACTTATCTGACCTCCGCTTAGGACTTCCGGATAGAACATTGTGGAGATGAATAGGAGTTTCATTGGTATAAAAGGATAAATACTGTTTATTTTTATATTTAGCTTAATTGTTTTCAATTATTATTGCATCTTTTATCGTTGGAAAAATGAACTTTTCATACCCTGGTTTTACGAACTTCATATACTGTTGAATAATACTTTCTCTTGATCTTCCTCTATCTTTTTGATCCCGGATAATTCTTCTTTCAAGACACTTATGTTCATTACATACAATAAAAACTTTAATATCTATTAAATCAGTAATGAATTCATTTAGCGCAAATAAGCCTTCTACGATAATTATGTCTTCTGGCTTAACTTCTTCCATACCCACTCTTTGATGTAAACTGAAATTATATTTTGGCTTCTTAATAGCTTTCTTGGTTTTTAAATCTAGTATGTTAGCTCTCAAAAGATTAAAATCAATTGAATTTGGGTTATCAAAATCCATAGATTGAACTTTATCTATACCAAAATAATAATCATCTAAACTGAGAGTTAAAAATCCTAACTTATTTGAAAAAGTTGTTTTACCAGAACATGATCTTCCAGAGATACCAATAATTACAGGTTTATTATGACTATGTATTTGTTTTTTAATTATGTCTAACCCTTGTTTAAATTCGTAATTCATCTACCTATTCCCTTATAGATAACTCCTTTTTGTAAAAAGTTATTACGCTCCAAGAAATTTCGTCCATCTATTATAATTTTAATATTTTTTAGATCTAAGTCTTCAATGACCTTGAAAGTTGTGTGATTTGTTGCAATAATTAAATAATTTACACTGTTGATTAATTCATTTAAAGTTTTAAATGTTGATTTAGAAATAACTAATGGGTCATATACTGAGACATTTGCACCTTTTTCTTTTAAAATATCAATTATCTCAAAAGATGGGCTTTCTCTTACATCGTCAATATTTCCTTTATATGCTAATCCAAGAACCCCCACCTTTGCGCCTTTAATCTCTTTCCCTATTTTCTTTAATTCCTGCTCTAGCAACATTACAGTATATTCCGGCATACTCTCATTAATCTTCCTTGCCAATCTCAAGAACTCGTGATCAAAGTTGTAGTCTTTTGCCTTGTTAATCAAGTAATATGGATCAACTGCTATGCAGTGTCCACCTACCCCGCAACCAGGGTAGTGCGGAAGGAAAGAGAATGGTTTTGTCGATGCTCCTTTTATCACTTCCATTATATCTATACCTGCCTTATCAAAACTCTTTGCCATCTCATTCATGAATGCTATATTTATGTCCCTGAATGTGTTTTCCATTATTTTTGTGGCTTCTGCTTCTTTGGCTGATTTCACTGCGACAACATTTGCATCCAGGATAGATTCATAGAATGCCTTTGTCTTTTTTGTAGACAGTTCATTAATCCCGCCCACTACCCTAGGTATATTCTCAACATTCCATTTCTTGTTACCTGGATCTATCCTCTCCGGGCAATGAGACAACAGGAAATCCTCTGTAAGCTTAAGACCTGCTGAGAGCATTATAGGCAATATAACTTCTTCTGTAGTCCCTGGATAGACTGTTGATTCAAGAACAACGAGCGCCCCTTTTTTAAGGTTAGTTGAAATTGACTTAGAAGATTTTTCTACATAAGACATATCGGTCTGGTGATTTTCTTTTACTGGTGTAGGAACACATATGACTACAACATCTGAAGTTTTTATTGCACTATAATCTGATGTTGCTAGAATCATCCCTTTTTTCAGATTTGAATGGATATATTCATCTGCCAGCGGACTTTTCCCCTGGTTTATCAGATCTACTTTCTCTTTACTCAAATCTATACCAACAACTTTGTGGCCTTTTTTTGCAGCCAGAATGGCAAGCGGTAATCCTACATAACCTAACCCTATAACTGAAAGTTCCATAATTTAATAAAAAACAAAATAGATTTATAATACTACCCATGCCTTACCATAGTACATGATGGCTTCTGTGTAGTCTCCCTCTTCATATTCCTCTTCTGCTTCCTCATAGAAACTTTTTGCAAGCTTCAAACGAGTTTTCTCTCCTTTGTTCCTTGGGTTAAATTCCTTGAGTTTCTTCTCTACCAGCATCTTATCGGCCCTTGCCAGAAGCTCGTTTATCTCGTCTTCTTTTATCTTCCTCGATGCTATCTGCTCGTCTATGAAGACTGAGAGGAATGTAACTTCAAAATCGCCTCTCCAATACTTCCTCTTCAGACTATCCCCTACTTTCCTTATGGCGAACTGCGTGCAATATCCATCATCAAGCTCTTTTAGCTTCTCTAGCGCTAATTCCTTGTAGTATCTTGGACTGTCACATGCGTCTCCTTTCCCATCGTCTGTTGAATCTTTTTGGTTCGTGTTAGCTTCATAGACACAATTGTCTTCAAAATCTATCACGCCATCTCCATCTGAATCAGGAAGAGGATAGCCATTATATGTCACATATTCGTCGGGATATGAGAATTCATCATATTTCCCATCATTATTATAATCCATATACAGTATGAATCCTGGGAAATCTATCCATCCTTTTGCACCAAGTGTGGTTGTAATGTTCTTATATCTCACTTCTATGCCTGTCTCTGTATCGTTATCATAATAATATGCTACTAAGGTGAACTGCCCTTCTCCGACTGAATCCAGATACAAGGTATAATTCTTCTTCCCTGTCACTATGAGCGCTTCTGGGTCCTCATCCGGTCCTGTATAGAAACTGTAGTCCAATTCCTGACCATCTGATTTCGCTGACATATCCAGAGGACTATACAAGAAAGCCCCTAAAAATGGGATGTGCGGGCTCTGTGTGTGGATATCCGGCTGAGACCACTGCCTTGCAAACCTTGAATTGAATTTTGGACCTTTTACGCCTGATGTGGTTACTGCATTCGTCTTCTGGCCCCATAATCCTTCATAATCAGGCCAACCAGATGTCAACCTAATCTGTTCCAGACCATAGACTACTGATCCATCTAGAATGCCTTCTTCTGGGACATATGCTACACCTTGAGCCAATTTTTCAATGTCCTTTAAGCTGTTTGCAAAGTCATACAGAAATTCAAGATGCTGGAGAAGATTAGGAAGCGGTATCACTCCAGGTGAAGCAAAATTGCTATGGCTTCCTTTCCCTACATATACTACGGGATGCGTCTCTTCAAATGTTATCAGGCTTGGGTCGTAATAGAACATGCTAAATGGCCCGAAGAAATAACCTACGCTCTCAAGCTCATCTGCTGAATCTAATGTCACTTCCACCATCTCCCAATCGCTTTCATGCATGCTAGTATAGAAATTCTGATATGGATAAAACATGAAGTACTGCAGATGTGTGTATCCATCCTTGTTTGTTATCCTACCATAGACTTTTGGACTATAGCTTGAAAACATGCTAGGATGCGGCATCTGATTCTGATCTGTCGGATCTGAAGAAGGCATGTCCATACTATATTCATCAGAATCCTCTAATCCTGTTATCTCTTCAACTGTTATCGGAAGCTCGCTTACTAGAGAACTCTTGTATAGGTCTGCATTATCCATCAGGCTTGCTATGTCGTTTAATGGATATGTCTCTTGCGGATGCATGTAGAATACTGGTGCATATTTCTGCAGAAGCGGATCTGTTTGCGGTGGGGAAGGTTGCGTGTGTTTTGTTATGTTTAAATTATCTACGCGCATCATTGAGATTGTATTTCCTTGATTGGTAACTGTTTCTAATGTGACACTATTTATTATTTTTGCTTTATCTAGATTACATTGTATAACTTTGTCTATTCCATTATTTACTTTAATTTTTGTAACATTATTTTGAATATCAAATGTCAGTGATATGTTTAATTTATTCTCCCCTGCATTTGGAATTATAATACTATTAGCACCACACACACCACCACCTATTCTTATTTCGTTTGGAAAACTTTTGTCAAAAAATAATCTGATAAAATTTTTCCTTCCGTGATTAGAATTTCCACCAGCAACCCACCATAGTTTTCTATTCCCTTGCCCAACACAACTTTGAGTAAATGCTGTTGTATTATACAAATTTTCTCCGAAGTTTATGAAATTAACCCACCTATTTGAACCACCATTATCGGTATTTGACCAAGTAAAAGAGATACTTCCATTTTGATTTGTAGAAATATTAAACTTATTTCCAAAATAGAGCGATGCTCCAGTTACATCACAAAAATTATTCTCTTTAAGAGTTAACATCCCATCCTCAATATACACATTCCCATCATTATCATATGTCGTCAGCTGGTCAAGCTCGTTCACCGGCCGCTCATAGATGATGAATGGAGATCCTGCGCCCACATCCTGCGTATCTGGCCTGTTGAAATCATCCACTATCGATACTGATGCGCATGCCATAGGCAATACCAGAACTAACAATAAAAGCAATTTCCTTATTTTTACCACCCTCTTTATTTAATTAATGAAAGTGTTAAGTAACTGATATTTAAAATTTTCTAAGCTGTTAATATAAAAATAGAATCTTAAAAAAATAATTACCAGCAAATGCCCATATAATTCTTTGGCCTCTTGCCATCATAGAAAAGGTTCTTCCCATCTATGACCAGCTTATTACCAAAGTCAAGCTCCCTGAACTGCGGCCACTCCGTCAATATCAAGACCACTTCACTATTCTTGATGACATCCTGGCCTGTCTTCTCATATGTCAGGTGAGGGAAGATCTTCTGAACCTTGTCCATCGCCTTTGGATCATAGATGCAAAGCTTTGCCTCTTCCATCAACAGCTCCTTTATTGTCAATAACGCTGGGCTTTCTCTTATATCATCTGTGCCTGATTTAAATGTCAGACCAAGAAGGCCTATCTTCTTCCCTTTTATGGGCCCTGCTGACCTATCCAATAATTCTATCAATTTCAGCGGCTGGTCCCTATTGACATCTAAGACTGAACGCATGAGCCTTGGATTATAACCAAGCTCTGTCGCCTTATAAACTAGAGCAGATACATCTTTTGGAAAACAGCTTCCCCCAAATCCTATCCCTGACCTCAAGAAATGCGGGTTTATCCTCTTATCCAGACCCATGCCTTTTGCAACTACATTTGCGTCTATGCCGTAGATCTTTGAGATGTTCCCTATCTCATTTATGAAGGATATCTTTGTTGCCAAGAATGCGTTTGATGCGTATTTTATCATCTCTGCTTCCTTGAACCCTGATTCGACAAATGGGCACTTGAATTCTGAATACAGCATCTTTACAATCGAGAGCGCTTTTTCATCTGAACTTCCCAAGACCACCCTATCCGGAGCGAAGAAATCCTCTATCGCCTCCCCTTCCCGCAGGAATTCCGGGTTCATCACTACTGAAAAATCAACCTTATATCTTTTCCCTGCATTTTCCATTGTCTTTATCACAACATTCTCGCATGTCCCTGGAACTACTGTTGACTTGATGACAAATACGTGATACTTATCCAGAACTGTGCTTATCTGCTTTAGCACGTTCTCTAACTGATGCAAAGACATCTCTCCCTGTCTTTTTGAAGGCGTACCTACGCAGATGAATGTGACTTCTGATTCCTTTATCGCCTTCTTGAGATCCTGTGTCGCTGTAAGCTTCCTTGGAACTATCTCATCCAAAAGCTCTTTTAACCCTTTCTCATATATCGGAGGAACTCTGTTATTGATGTTATCGACCTTTTCCTTGTCGATATCTGTACCTATTACTTCATAGCCTAATTTTGCCATGCCTGCTGCCTGAATCAATCCAACATAACCTAATCCTACTACTGAAAGTTTCATCTTATCACCTTGATTCTCTTGTTTTATGAGAAAATTTAAATATCTTACCTGTATCCTACTTAGTAGTATGAAACGGAAGATATCTATCACTTTAGGTGAAAACACGATAAAAGAAGTCGATAACCTGGTAGATAATATCTATATCAGGAACAGGAGCCAGGCAATAGAACTTTTAGTGAACAATGCCCTTGGAGAGAATAAGACTGCAGTGATACTTTCCGGCGGGAATGAGGAAGACCTCAGGATATCCGATAAGGAATATAGGATAACTGCCAGGCTCAACGGAATCACGTTGATCGAGAACATGGTCCAAAAACTAAGAGAAGAAAGCTTCACAAAGATCTTTCTTGTCGCCAGGAAAAAGATCATGGATGATGTCTTCTCGATAATACAAAATGGCCAGAAATATGGAGTGAACATAGATTATATCGAAGAGAAGAAGTCTGAAGGCACTTCTGACACGCTAAAATATGTCAGAGGAAAGATAAGATCAAGCTTCCTCGTGATATATGGAGACATAATCTTCAATGAGCTCAGCCTTGATGAGTTCTGGAATGAACACATAAAAAGAAAAGGGATTGCGACCCTGCTGCTTACGACGACCCCGGAACCCAGCAAGAAAGGTGTTGTAAAGATTGAAGGGTCAAAGATAATGGAATTCATACAGAAACCTAAAGACAGCGATGTCTACTTAGGTTTTTCCTCAATGTTTGTCGCACAGCCAGAACTCCTTGAGTACCATGGATCAAGCCTAGAGGATGATGTCTTTCCTGATCTTGCCAAAAAAGGGTTACTGAACGGTTATTTGAGCACTACAAGAGTCGTAAAGATACGAACAAAGAAAAATACACTTGAAATCAGAAAATGAACCTATCATATTGTTTTGGAATACATAGCTCTATTCCTGCTGCGCTTGCCTGTGATATGACTGAGCTAAATCTATCTCTGTCCTGATACTCATCCGACGAAATATGGACCATCGCAAGATTTGGAACTCCATATTTTTGCGCTGACCTGATGACTGTTTCTGCAGACGGATGGGCCTTATTCCCTTCCCCTGCCATAAAATATGTGTCTTGGACCCATAGATCCACCCCTATCAAGCTTGTCGGATGCACCAAACTGCCGTCCCATCCTGCCAAAACTGTAAAATCCCCATATTCTATCCTATAGCCCCTTGTCGCAACAGTATGCCTCATCTTGACCGGCGCAATAGCCATCCCATGAAGCATTACTCCATCTGGAACATATTGCGTTTCCCAACTTAAAGAAATATCTGGCATCTCCTTTACTACCCCAGCATATCCTTCTCTAATCCTCCTATCAATGCTGCTTCCCATCCTCAATGAAGAATAAAAGCCTACATCCCTACCTATGGCGCCCTTCTTCTTCATATCCTCAAAATGCTTAAGCATAAACAGGCCAACGCCGCCCCTGTGATCGTCATCGCCATGAGTTATCAAAACATCTGTCACCATACTAATATCAAGCTGAGGAAATTTGGCAAACAGACCGTCTAAGGAATATGGCACATTAAGTCCGCAATCTATCAATACAGTACCAACAACTTCCCCTTCTTCTTTTGGGACCAATAAAATTGATGTATTCGCCCTTGCTGAATCTGTGGCCGCACCTACACCAACAAAATAAAGGTCTAATGACTTCATATGCTTTGTTTGAGCCTTAGTATATTTAAATATTCACTTTAAAATAGTAAAATATTTGCATAAAAGAGAAATCTTTATAAAGACAGTATTTTTCTACCTTATTGGACGGCCATAGTGGCGGGGTTCCACCTGTTCCCATTTCGAACACAGAAGTTAAAACCGCCGACGTTCCTGTCAGTACTGCATTTTCATGCGGGAAATCAGGTTCGCTGTCCTCCCTTTTTTTCAATGTTTTGATTAACTTTTTAAACAGGGTGATTTCTTTTCAAATCATGGATCTCAAAAACATCATGCCAGACATAAAGGCCGGGTTCATCACATCTATTGTTGCGCTGCCGCTTGCAATCGCTTTTGCAATCGCTTCGGGACTTGAACCGATATTCGGGCTATACACTGCTATAATCGGCGGAATTTTAGCATCATCCATTGCCGGCTCTAAATTCTCCATAACAGGACCTACCGGAGCCATGGCTGTCGTGATACTTGTGGTTGTCAATAAATACGGACTCACGGGGCTTTTGCTTGCCGGTTTCCTAGCCGGCCTGATACAGCTGATATTAGGGTTGGTCGGACTTGGCAAAGCCGTGTCTTACATACCAATACCTGTAATTTCTGGTTTCACTGCGGGAATCGGCGCAATAATATTCATCGGACAGATAGCAAATTCACTTGGCATAACTGTCCCTTCCCATGAATTCATCGGAGACACATTAAAAGGGATAATAGATTCGGCCGGCGGCGTGCAACTAGCCGCGGTCGCAATCACCCTCATGACAATCGCCTTACTTGTCTATCTCCCATCCCTGTTGAAAAAGAGCCCGTTCTTCAGAAACATACCTGCGTCCATATTCCCATTGATAATCTCTGTCCTAGTAATAATCCTCTTCAACCCTAATATACCTATAATCGGACAAATACCTAGAGGGCTTCCCCAGATACACCTGTTCCCGATAACTTTTAGGCTGGTTAAAGATATTTTCCCTTCTGCTTTCACAATCGCGCTCCTAGGTTCGATTGAAGCACTTCTATGTGCTGTTGTCTGTGATGGGATGACTGCTACAAAACATAATCCAAACAAAGAACTTGTCGCGCAAGGAATAACTAACATGGTAGTGCCTTTCTTTGGAGGCATGCCTGTAACTGCTGCAATCGCCAGAAGCGCAGTAAATATCAGAGAAGGTGCAAAAACAAATATGGCCGGAGTCATACACGGCATTTTCCTACTTGCATATATGCTGTTCTTCGGATCCCTAATCGCTTTGGTCCCTAAAGCCTTCCTAGCGGGCGTCCTCATGGTGGTATCTATCAGGATGATAAACATACATGAGATAAAAACCATATTCTCAATAAGCAGAGGCGAGGCACTCGTATTCTCTGCTACTTTCCTGCTCACTGTATTCACTGACCTTGTGTTCGCTGTGCAGGCTGGAATGATAATGGTATCTTTCCTTCTCTTCTATAGGCTGACAACGACTGCCGAAGTCGAAACAATGTCTGACCATGATAAGAATTCTTCCTGGATAAAGAACCATATTGAATCTGACCCATACCTAAAGAAAAACGTATCTGTCTACACGATATATGGGGCTTTTTTCTTCGGTGCTATGACCATATTCGAGAAGAAAATTGTCGAACATGTTGACGTAGGAAAACCTATCCTGCTGCTCAGGATGAGATATGTGCCATTCATAGACTCCAGCGCAATAATAAGATTAAAAGAGCTTTTTGAAGAAAGGAAGAAAGAAGGAAAGCTAACCTACCTAATCCGTGTCAACAGCGACATCAAAAAGAGGATGCACTCTAATGAAGCCATGGCTAAGATACTGACTAAAGACATGTTCTTTGATAGCACAAAAGCTGCATTAGAAAAAATAACCAAGACAAAACCAATCTAAAGACTTATTTTTTTTCTTTCAAACCCTATTGGATGATTAATTTTAATTAACTAACTTGTTAATAATGTGCTTGGCTCATAAAGATTTATTAAGGCCTTTGCCATAATCATTAGTATGATACAAGAATTCATGAAGATAAAAAATATCGATTTGTGCCTGATCCTCTCTTTGGGTGAAGAGCCTAATACCAGCATGGTATACCTTACCGGGCATAAGGGTGTTGGAATTTTGGCAGTCACAAAAAAGGATATGCTACTGTTCCTGCCATCATATGAAAAGTACAATGGAAAAATAAAGACAATCGTATGCGAGAAAAAGAAAAGACTACTTGAAAATATTGCTGAACGATTCGGGAAGCAGAAAAAGATAGGCCTTGAATATAATAAATGCACAATATCACACCATAAGAAAATCAAACAGTATCTTGGCGGAAGATATGCAGATATATCTAAACAGCTTATGGAGGATAGGGCCATAAAGACTGAGAATGAGATAAAAAATATCATAAAAGCTTGCCGTGTTACTGACGACATATTCACCAAAATCTGCAGAAATTTCATATTCAAGACTGAAGATGAGATACGGCTTTTCATAGAGAAAGAAGCGAAAATAAATAACTGCGAGCTTGCTTTCCCGCCAATTGCTGCGAGCGCAAAAGGCACCAGAGAGGTGCATTATAACGGCCATAAGAAGATTGAGAATGGTTTTCTTATGCTTGATTTCGGAGTGAAATATAAGGGATACTGCTCTGATATGACCAGGATGCTTTATATAGGAAAACCTAGCAAAAAAGAGCTTGATGACTATGGACTTGTGCTAAACACAATACTTGGATGCGAAGATGCTGCAACAAAAAAGAATAAATTCTCTGAACTGCATGTTCTCGCCAATGAATTCCTAGGAGAGAAATCAAAGTTCTTCACCCATTCCCTAGGACATGGGCTTGGCCTTGACATACATGAATACCCTTCACTCAACCTAGAAGAAAAAGCAACAATAAAAGAGAACATCGCTTTCACAATAGAACCTGGCATATATCTAAAAGACTATGGAATCAGGATTGAAGACACTGTGATAAGAAGAAACAACAGACTAGAGATATTGACAAAATCCGGAAAGGAGCTTGTGGTAATATGAGGTATAACATAAAACAATTTGAGAAAGAAGTGATGTATTATAGGCTGCTCTTAAAGGAACAGGCACCAAAAAACATCCTTGTGTTTGGAGACTACTCCGAAGACAGATTCTTCTCTCTCGCACCTTTTTCAAAGGCTTGCTCTGATCTAGGCATAGACATCCATGTCTCCTTAAATTCTTCGTCGTTCCGTGTCCTCTCTGACTTATGGGAAACCCATGAAAACATCATCAATAGAAAAATCGGCGAGAATGAAACTGCACTAAAAAATTTCTTGACTTACGCCCCTTTCCTTGAACAGTTCATAAAGAAACCAGACATGATCATCGGGAGCAACATGTTTTTCCTGGAACCGAAATGGTTTAGGCCGGTCATGCCTAAAAAATTAAGAGAGACCACAGATACCTTAATCAAAAATGTATTTGCACTCAAAAAATCTGAGAGGTTCTCTATAGGCTTTGCATTGGTCCCTAAGAGGCTAAATTATCCTATAGAAGACTATCTTGATTCTTATGCCATATGCAACAACATGTTCCTGTCTGCGAGCAAAGTATGCCATACAATAATGAAAGCCAATACTGAAAGAGAGAGCCTTCTTGATATGCCTGAACAGATATCTGAACTCATAACAACACTCATCGGATGCGAGCTTGAAAAAGATATTGACCTGCCTGTGTTCCAAGCATACAAAAAGCTTTCTATGCGCCTTAGGTTAGATAGGCTAAAGATTGCAAATGCAAGCTTCTTCATCTCAACAAAGGGATATCATGGAAAACACCTGTTCGGAGAGAAAATAGGATATCCTACTAAGAACATGAAAGACAAATGGACTGGCCCGTCCGGGCTTATCCATAAATTGCATTGGAGCCCGCAGAGCGAGAATGAGGATAGAGATCCTATAGGAAGGTACGCTTTCACATCAACTGTACCTATAGAGCGGCTCATAGAAAGCTGTCTCATCGATTATACTATGATGCGAAAAAGAAATGATGCAATAAAGAATGTGCTGCAGAAGTGCGACGAGGTTTTTGTCAAATCAAAATTCAGCGATTTTGAAGTGTGCCTAATGAAAGAAGGGAAAAGAAGACTGATACTTGGAAGCGACTCTGATGTCAGGACGCTCATACACCCGCAAGTGCTGAAAGAGAGAGGGAAGCGGATGGGCAGGATGGGGAATATTCCCGGAGGAGAAGCTTTCACCACTCCTTTTTTCCTAAAAGGGAAGATCATAGGAGATGTAGTAATCAATATAGATAAGAGCTATAGGCTTGATGGCAAAGAACCGCTAGTGGCAACTGCTGATGAGAATGGCTATAAGATACTATCCGGACCAAAAAATGTGCTGCTGGCTTTTCGAAGAAAGAAAAAAGATGCCTGGAACAATATAATTGAGATGGAGAAAAACAAATCTATAAGTGAAAAAATAATAGAGATGAAAAAAAAGAACTTCAACAACATAGGAGAATTTGCCATAAACACCAACCCAAAAGCAAAACTCTGCGACTACCTGATAATAAATGAGAAGATCGCAAACATGATCCATGTCGCTTTCGGGTCTGGTTTTGAAGCAGACAGCTCCACTGAATACCATATGGACGTCGTCATCGATGCGCCCAGACAGAAGCTTGACATATATGGTGTCGGAAAGAAAACGTACTGGATAATGAGAAAAGGAAAACTTTGCGTCTGATTTTTTAGGAAGTTCTTAAAGATATTTTTCTGCTTGTGATGCAACAAAAGCTTTATTAATGGATTTTTATTCGATATTCTTGATGAGCAACAGCGGAGAAATTGCAAATATCGTCTATTCCTATTCAATCAATGAACTAGAAGAAGAGAACAAGCTCCTCAAAGAGACAATCAACCATCTGAAGAATGAGATAGACAGGTTCCGAACCCCGCCGCTCATGGTCTGCGAGATAAAGGAAATTGATGGGAATAATGCTGTAATAAAAGTCCCTAACGGCAACCAATTTTTTGTATGTGTCTCTGAGTCATGCGATCCGCTTAGGGCCGGCGACAGTGTCCTTGTAGACCAGAAGAACCTGAATGTCCTCAGGAAATATTCAAAGAACAAAAGCTTCTCTGTAGAGAAGTTCGTCATCCTTGAAAAACCCACAGTCACTTTCAAGAATATCGGTGGACTGGAAAAGCAGATACTAGAAATAAAAGAGGTTGTTGAACTTCCACTTACAAAACCATATCTTTTCAAGAAAGTCGGAATCACTCCGCCAAAAGGGATACTGCTCTATGGACCTCCAGGAACCGGAAAGACTCTGCTTGGAAAAGCGGTCGCCAATTCCACTGACAGCACGTTCATCGAGGTCGTCGCTTCTGAACTTGTCCAAAAGTTCATAGGTGAAGGAGCGAAACTAGTCAAAGAGATATTTGAATTAGCGAGAGAGAAAGCGCCTTCCATAATATTCATAGATGAGATTGATGCTCTGGCTGCAAAAAGACTTGATGTCGGGACAAGCGGGGAGAGAGAAGTACAGAGGACTTTCATGCAGCTGCTTGCTGAGATAGACGGGTTTGAGCCTCTTGGCAATGTCAAGGTCATAGGCTGCACAAACAGGAGAGACATACTTGATCCTGCAATACTCCGACCTGGAAGACTAGATAGGCTTGTACATGTGCCTCTGCCAGACAAACAGGGACTTGGAGAGATATTCAAGATACACACAAAAGACATGTCTTTTGATCATATAAAGGTCGATAAATTACTGAACCTCATGGACGGATTCTCCGGCGCTGAAGTGAGGGCCGCGTGCACTGAAGCCGGATACTTTGCAATAAGGGATGATAGGTCTGATGTGACCGAGAAAGATTTCATAAAGGCAATAGACAAGGTCAGCGAAGAAGAAGATAGTGAAGATGAATATGTAAATATGTTCGGATAGCCCTTTTTTATTACATAGTTTTTTATAATGAGTTTTTCTTCTATAGATTGTGCGCGTGATGATTATGTGAACACCCACTGACGCAAGAATGAGGTAAGGTAGTAACTGATGAGCGCGCACTTTATTTTCATTGACATGCTCAGAGGATCTTAAAATCCAGACAAACCCTGAATTTACCTGGCGAATAGTTCCCGCATTTGATAAATTCCAACAGCCTATACTTAATGCCTGCCTTCTTTGCCTCTGATGCGAGCTTCTCTTCTGCCTTATAGAACTCGTCCTCATGCTCAAACCCATACAGATGCACAACTGTTCCTTTCTTCACAACCTTGAAAGCATCCATCAAGAAAAGCTCTGCCTCTTTTGGGAGCGGCATTATGACACGATCATATCTTTCTTTCAGTTTTGGGAGATATTCCCTAACATCTGCGTTCACCAATTCTACGTTTTTTGCCTTATTTAGAACAATATTCCCCAATGCATATTCGTGTGCCACCGGATTCTTCTCTATCCCTAAAATATGCTTTGCCTCTGTGTTCTTTGAGATTGTGAAGACATAGGGACCGCATCCTGAGAACATGACAAGAATGTTCTCTCCTTTCCTGACCTTTTGATAAATCCTCTTCCTCTCGCTTGAGAGCCTTGGGGAGAAATAGACCTTCTCTACGTCCAGCTTGAGCTGTATATCATTCTCTTTATAGATCGTCTCTTTCTTCTCTTCTCCGGCCAGATAGATAAGTTTCTGCGTCCTGAATTCTCCTTCGTGTATGCCAGATTTCTTCAATATTGTCTTTACGCTCTTATGCGTCTCCAATAACGATGCTGCAATCTCCTTCTCATACTTCTCAATGTCTTTTGTTATGTCTATTATGATTATATCTCCTATTATATCAAAAGAAGACGGAAGCTTTTCCTTAATTTCACGAGGAAGATTTGCTATATAACTCTGTTTTTCTTTTTTTTCAAATGTCTCTTCAACAAGCTCTGCAGACTTAATCTTAACGGAGTTCTTAATTGGGAAATATAGATATGCGCCTTCTTTTTTTGGCTTGAAACCATAATCCAACAGTTCTTTCTTCATCAGCTGCTTCTTCACTGATTCTGCGTTCTTGAGAGGCACCTTTAGTGATAACATAAAACATGTGAAATATACCTGTTATAAAAAACTATTCTTAGAAAAAATCCCCAAGCCCTTTCTGCGCCTGCTTCCTACTAAGCTCCCTGATTGAATTCTCTATCCTCTCTCTTTGGAACTCATTATCTTCCACCATTATCTTATATACTGCCTTCTCATCTATGCTGCTCCATTTCAATTCGTAATCGTCTGTGACAGGCACACCATATATTGTGTCATATACTTCTTTCCAGGGATATGGAAACGGCCACTCCACTTCTTTAAAAACTGCGCCAAAATCCTTGCCGTGCTTTTTCACCAGATCTATGGCTTTCTTTGGGCCTATCCCTTTTATCCCGCCTATGTTGAAATCTGTGCCACATAGTATCGCTACAATTATCAGCTGCTCGCGGTCTATGCCTATGTGATTCAGGTTCTCTCCTAGATCAATAAGCTCCGGCAAGACTGTCTGAAAACCTGCCTTGAACTTTTTTTTCCCGGAGATAGAGAGATTCTTCACTATCTTCGGGCTTCCAAAGATCAAACTATCTGTGTCCTGACTTAAGACTGCATAGAAATCCCCTTTCTTCACCATATAAGATGCCTGCGCCTCTCCTTCGCTAGGCGCCTGGATTATTGGCATGCCAAGGGCTGCTATCAATGCCTTTGATTCTTCTATCATCTCTGATGTAAGTCTTGCTGTCCTTCCTGCATATTTCCTCATGAGCTCCAGATCTTCTTTTTGGATGGCCTCTTCATATTTTGTCTCTGCGTCCTTTTTTATCTCCTGACGTCTTTCTCTCTCTTCTTTCTTAAGTTTTGGTGATACCCCATCAAAAACAAATGCCAGCTTCAGATTGTCCCGCATCATCTTTGTGGTCCTGAAAAAAAGGCCCGACATGTGGCTTGTTATCTTCCCTCTTGAATTTGTCAGGAGAGAACCGTCCTGCTGCCTAACTGTCGTCAAAAACTGATAGAGCATGTTAAAAGAATCGACTGCAAGCTTTTTCCCTGAGAGATCCTGAATAGAAATCTCCTTTGACACCAATATCGGCGATAATTTCGTTCCCATCTTAGATCTTTAGGACACTTATGCTCCTGAATTCTGCGTCCAGCATCTCATATGCCTTCTTTGTCAAATCTCCTGTTGTCATAAATAAGACTGGCAATTTCTTTGTCTGCCCCTGTATATACATCAGACTCAGGTCTTTGTCGCTTGTCTTTTTCTTGTCTCTTGCTTTTACAAAAAAATATGTCTTCCCGGCTATGCTCGGTGCTTTTACGATATATTCTATCTCATTCTGCTTCTTTATCACTTTTGATTCTATCACTTCTATGTTCTTTTCCCGGAAGATGTGAGAGATCTTGTCTGCAAATGACTCTTTCTCTTCCTTTTGCTCTTTATTATCTAGTGTATGCTGAACCTCTTTCTCTCTTGGTTTCTCTTTTTGCGGCGTTTCTTGTGCCTTAGGCGATTCTATCTCTTTATGCTCTTCTGCTACAGAGAACATTGAATTAACTAATTTTTCTGTCTCCTCATCTGAAAAAAGGTGCCATTTCCAAAATATTTCTTCTGTATCTCCTACAATGACTTGGAATGGCTGAGCAAAATCTTTTAGATTCCGCAGCGATATCCTAAGGAGCGGTTCACACTCTATGTCCCTCAATACTTTTTTCTCTTTCAATATGTCATATCCTCTCTTGTCTTTTTCATTCAGGCTCTTATATAATATCTCTAGCCCTTCTTCTTGCCCTACGGCATAATACACCGGGCTTCCGCCTATCTTAGCTCTACTTATCTTCAGAAGCTTGCTTTCAACTAGCTGGCTTAGTAGCGCTCCTGTGAGAAATGTGTCCCCTCCAAGCTCTTTCACTACGTCTCTTGGAATAAGCGGACCTTTCTCCTTTACTAAAGACAGGACCGTATCTGCATTTATCATGCTGCTATAGTTAGGAACATGTTATTTAAAGATTGTGGAAACAATTTTTCTGATCTGCCTTGATATACTAAGATATTGTAAATAACCAAGAAAAGGGTGAGAACTTATGGCCTAATCCATCTGCATTCCCAATAGGAAACGTCTGATTCGTCATCTACAACTCCTAGAAGCAATCGTTTTTTTGTGGAATGCGCTACCCTGTTCTTTGCTGCAAACTCCTGCCACGTCAATACATTCCCTTCATGGACCGGAAAGACCACCCATTTTGCGTGGTCGTCCCCTGGTTTCACTCCTCTATCATATACCCTGAAGTCTGCTCCAAACTTGAGCGCTGTCTTCACTATATATCCTCTGTCTCTCAGATCCTTGAATACTGAATACCTTATCAAAAACTGCGGCTGTTTCTTCTTCGCTTTTCTCAATAGCACATTTGAATCAATTATACGGTTCCTTGAATCGTATAATTCAATCTTGCCTTTTTCCATCAGGTAATATGTCTCTATCAAAGATAGTTGGACTATGTTCTCTTTCTTCATATCTCCGTATCTGCTCTGGTTATATAGCTCTGCCGCCGCTTCAGAATTCTCTGTCTGGGCATTATCATCGTGAAACAAGACCTTTATCTTTGATTGTTCGACCATTTTGCGTGGTAGTTTAGGATGATTTATATATGATTTTATTTTCCATATAGAAAATAATTATTTATGGAATTATTAATATATAGGCTTGTTTTGCGTTAGTATATGGAAATAGTGTTTTTAGGAACCAGCTGCATGGTCCCAACCAAAGAGAGGAATCACCAGGGGATATTCTTGTTCCATGACGGCGAAGGGATACTAGTAGACTGCGGCGAAGGGATACAGAGGCAGATGAAGATCGCTGACATCAAACCAACAAAGGTCTCTATAATACTAATAACTCACTGGCACGGAGACCACGTCCTTGGCCTCCCGGGGCTTCTCCAGACCATGAACTCAAACGAATATGACAAGAAACTGCAGATCTTCGGACCAAGAGGGACGCAGAAGCATTTTGAAGATATGTTCAATGCTTTCTCTTTCAAGATAGAATTCGAACATTCGATCACTGAGATAAGCAATGTCGACTTAGACTTCAAGGTCTTTGGTGTCGAAGCGAAGGAGCTTGAACACGGCGTTCCCTGCCTTGGATATTCAATAAAAGAGCATGACAAAAGAAGGATAAAACCTGCCGCTGTGAAAAAACTTGGCATACCAGACGGCCCACTTCTTGGCGAACTTCAGGCTGGAAGAAATATTGAATGGAAAGGCAAAAAAGTAACAATAGAAGACGCAACGTTTGTTGTAAAGGGCAAGAAGGTTGCTGTGGTATTAGATACTATCCTATGCAACAACGTGAATGCACTTTCAAAGGATGCAGATATGCTTATATGCGAAGCGTCTTATACTTCTGACCTAGAAAAAAAGGCTGAAGAATATAAGCATATGACTGCCAAACAGGCCGGGTTGGTTGCGTCTAACAACAATGTGAAAGAACTCATATTGACTCACCTCAGCCAGCGGTATAAATCACCTGAAGAGACACTTCAGGATGCAAAACTTGTCTTTGAGAATGTGCGGGTTGCGTTTGATTTCATGAAAGTGAAAATATGATCATACCAGAACCAGATCTATGTCTTCTTTCTTTATGGTCTTTCGTCCTGCGTGCTCTGAGAATGCCTTTGCTTTTCTTGCAATCTCTGATGCCTCTTTTTTTATTATCTCTCTAATCCTCTCCTTTGCGTCTTCTCCGACCCTTTTTGCTCCTGCATTCCTAAGGAGCTTTTCGGCAGCAAGCGTTGGTATATCCATAGCTGTCCTTATACGCAACTGGTTAAAATATGTTTTGGCTGCTTTTTTTCGAAATGCTTATTTAGTACTCTTTCCTCTTCATCATTATGTCTAAAATAAAAGGCAGCAATGCAGAACGTGAACTCATAAGACTGTTTTGGGGAATTGGGTGGGCGGCCATAAGAAGCGCCGGAAGCGGGAGCATGCATTACCCTTCTCCTGACGTACTTGCAGGAAACAAGATACGGAGGCTCGCATTGGAAGCGAAGGCGACGAAGGACGACAAGAAATATTTCTCTATGGAGGATATTGCTCAGCTGAAAAACTTCTCTAATTATTTTGGGGCTGAACCTTGGATTGCCATAAAGTTTGATAGGAAAGATTGGGTGTTCATCAATCCGGACGACCTGAAAAGCACCGGAGAAAATTTTGCTTTTTACTTGAAAGACCTAGAAAACGGCCTTAGCTTTGAAGAACTCACATCAGTTTCCTAAAAAAATGCATCTCTTCGTCTATATGTTTTGAATCAAAAATGCCGTGCTCTGTTATGTACCCAGTAACCATGTTTTCCGGAAGCGTTTCAAATACTGATGCATCTATCTTGTGCCTGCCGTGCTTTAGCGTGTGCAGACAGACATAGACCGGAATTCCCTGTTCCTTTGCCTCTCTTGCTAT
>JAMPXQ010000124.1 GCA_023701075.1 Candidatus Woesearchaeota archaeon | reverse complement strand
TCCTTTTTTCCAGCCTGGATTATCATATAATCTCTCTATATTCTTGCTCTTAAGCTTGTCTGTGAATTCTATCTTCTTCATGCCTTCATCAAGCTCAATCTCAGTCTTTTCAAAACTGACATCCATTAGCATCTTGCCGTTCTCTGTCTTTGCATGGATAAGATAATGGCTGCCTTTGTCCCATATCATCATGTCATAATAATCCTTGAGGTCCATGGAACCGCAGAAACAATACTTTGATGGTGCAGTGTTGCAATGATATCCTATCAATATCGCGTTCTTCCTGTTCGCTGTGTAATAGGGGTCTTTATGCTCTGTCATGAATACATGATCCTGGTGAGCGACTGCATTGAGGTCGCATCTCCTAAGGCCGAAGAACACTCTTGCTTTTTCTGTCTTTATATCAACTGAGATTTCATTGTCTTTGAACCTGAACAGCTGTTCCCTGCTCTTGAAGAAGAATTCTTTCACCGGGAAATCAGGTTGATGCTCCAAGTCTATAGTCTTTATGTCTCTTATCTTCTGGAAGCGGACTGCGTCAGTCTTCACAGGCGCGATGAGCTCATATTTCAGCTTCAATTTCTCTAAGAATCTATTCAAGTCCTCTTTTTTCAGTTTGAATAATCTATCCAATCTTCCACCTTTCCATCAATTAAATTGGATGTGAAGTTTAAAAATGTTAGTGTTTTTAAATAAGCCATCAATCCCTTCCAGGATGCCTACGCTTGAAGACAAGACCAAGAAAGCACTCAATATCTTCAAACATGTCCATGGACTAATGAATGATGTATCCATCATGGAAGATGGCAGAGAGTATCTTCCGCAGGCGCTTGATGCATACCAGATGCTATATGCCTGCCATATCGAAGGCACTTATTTTCCGCAGGTGGAGGATGGAGTGACTGTCGATGTCGAGATCCTGAAAGGAGACGCTGCCACTATCCCTTACCTTAGGCATATCGCTATCGCTCTAGGTTATATATCCGGGATGGCCTTGCCCTATTTCAATGAGGATATCTTTCCAAGCTGGCAAAGTGAATTTGAGAAACTGAAATCAGATTATCCTTCGTTCCATAATATCATCCTGCAGGCTCATGCAGAGCTTCCAATCTCCAATGGCAGGATAAAAGTGTATAACGCTTTTGCCCATGTGAATTATGGGTTTGGATTATATCATTTCGGGACTGACCCTGCATACGCAAAAGATTTTGTTGAAGGGTTTGATATATTTGAACTCCTGCATGGGATAAATCCTGCTGCGTTCTGAATGATTATATCTTTTCTCATCTATAAAACTGTGTCTATAGCTAATATTAAGGATTTATGACAAGCTCATAGATAGAGAATGTCGGCTCTCTTTCAATTATCCCTGCTGCATTCTTGCAAGGCAGGATAGGCCTTATCCTTATCTCTGAAGTCAATATAGGATAACCAAACAATTGCGCAATTGGGATGATATCTCTTTGGACTGCAGAATCTTGTGATGCCCCTACCACTCTCATTATATTTGCCTGTGAGACATAGGCTGAAGAATAATCTCCTCTGGCAGAGTCAAATACATCAATATAATATTCATCCATGCAGCTCTGCCCCCATGCAATCTCCAGGCTTGACACTTCTGTAAGCCCCTTAAGATTGACAGTCACTTTCGAGAAAGGTGCTGCATAGGAATCATTGGTCCAATATGTTGCGGGATTCCCGTCAATGAGATTGCTGCATGGCGCATCTTTCAATTCAGAATCGCATGATGAAGAAGCAAAAATGTCTTTTTTCGGATCGTATGTGAATGTCTGTTCAGCCAGCGCAGCATATGTCTGAGGACTCATTGTCGCAAGATAATCGAGCCTGAATTCTGTCATTTTTTCAAAATAATATCCTCCGACATGCACACTGACAAGCTGATTATCCATCACAGTTATCCCGCCTGAAAATCCTCCGAAATTCTCTCCATAGGCTTTTACCTGGTCTATCAATTCTGTATCTGCGGTCGCGTTAAAATAAATATCATGTATCTCAGTTACATGTATCAGTCCGTCAATCAATGGTGATTGCCCTTTATACCCAAATATCTGTAACGTGCTCCCTATAGCAGGAACACTTCCGATAGGCAGGCAAAATCCTGAATTGGGTGCTCTTGAGATATTTATGTCAGGGATAGAGTAGTCAATGCTATCAACATCTATATTATACGATTGGACTAAAAAATCAGCCGGTAAAACATCAATCTTAGAATTCCCTTCAAATACGAATGCTTTTCCATCTGTCGCATGGCCTGCAGTTAGGATATAATTGCAGTTATGAAATCCTGAACCGCCACCTACGTGACCCATGTTTCTCTTTATCAGTTCAACAAGATCCAAGTCATTCCCTGCTTCGTTGAAAGGCCCATCAGTATATTCCGGCGGGAGGACGAAGGCACCAGGAGTCGGTGAAGCAAATGCCGGTTCTACATAGACCATGTTCTCTTGCGGAGTTATTCCATTTGAGAAATATGCAAACAATGCAGCTATGCCTGTAAAGAAGACTGCAGTTAGCATCGCCCTTCCGTTTCCACGTCTATATGTCTTAGGCATTTTGCGAACGAAACACGTTCTATTTATAAATATAGTAGTCATTATCAACTTTAATATGAGAGTGATTCAGATTTGATCATAACATAACCTATTTAAACAGTCCATCCTTTAAAACCCTATAAAAAAAGGTGGTAATATATGTGTAAAGTCGCGATCATCGGCGCCGGTTTTGTAGGTTCAACATCTGCGTATGCACTTCTTATCGATGGTGCTGCGTCTGAAATTGCTCTCATCGACGTCAATAAGGAGAAGGCGAAAGGAGAGGCTCTTGACCTGGTCCACGGCAACCTTTTCACTGCAAGGACAAAGGTGACTTATGGAGATTCGTATTCGCTCTGCAAGGGTGCTGAGATAATAATCGTGACTGCAGGTGCAGCGCAAAAACCTGGGGAAACCAGGCTTGACCTGACAAAGAAGAATGCAGGTATCCTCAAAGGGATCATCTCTGAGATAGTGAAATACAACAAAGATGGCATAATCCTCATGGTCTCTAATCCTCTTGATGTCATGACTTACATGGCCCTTAAATGGTCAAAGTATCCAAAACATAGGCTGTTTGGTACAGGAACGACATTAGATACTGCAAGATTTAGGCATCTCCTCGGAGATTATTATGATATCAACCCTACAAGCGTACATGCATATATCTTAGGGGAGCATGGAGATTCTGAGTTCCCTGTCTGGAGCAGCGCAAATATCGCAGGCATAGGCCTTAAGGATTTCAAGAAATACGACAAGAAGAAGCTTGATATGATGTTTGATAAGACAAAGAATGCAGCATATGAAGTCATCCATACGAAAGGTGCGACATACTATGCTATCGGGCTTGTCGTCAAGGATATTGTAAGGACAATTGTCACTGACCAGCATAAGGTGTATCCTGTCTCAACCCTTGTCAATGATTATTACGGCGTGAGCGGAGTATGCCTAAGCGTGCCCTGCGTGATATCAAAGGGCGGGATAAAAGAGCAGATAAGGATACATCTAGACAAAAAGGAGCAGGGGCAGCTGAAGAGGTCAGCCGAGACCATCAAGAGGTTCCTAAAGCAGGTGTGATTGTTTTTTTCTAATCAATCTTAATTTGTACTGATGTTTTTTTCGTTCAAACTCATAACTAGTTTTCAGTGTAATTCTTAAGGTACTTTTTTATATATGCATCCTAACCAATTGCTATGATGAACAGGCTGGAAGAGAAAGCGTCTGAACTTATGGCTTATGTCGATCATATGGCCTATACAGATGATCTTGTCCTATTCAAGAGCCCCACCATCTTAGACAGCTTTGAATTCTTCAGCATCTCAAGAAGGAAGGCAAATGGCAATTTCAGCTATAGGGTTGGATATGTGGATTTTTCAGGTACGTCCAATTATCTTGATGTTTCCAAGGATGCAGTCACAAATGCAATTGCTATCAT
>JAMPXQ010000123.1 GCA_023701075.1 Candidatus Woesearchaeota archaeon | reverse complement strand
TATCACGAATGCTATTGCATTGAAGACCAAGATGCCAAGTACGAAAGCAGAATAGAAACTCCAAGATTTAAGGAACCCGTTCTTTACAAGATGTCCAAGCATGAACCCGATGAAGCCAGCGATGAATACATTGACAAGCGCAAGGAATTTTGAGATGCCATTTGAAAAATAACCATAGAACCCAAGCATGAACCCGCTGATGGCGCCGACAACCGGACCATATAAGTATGCCATGAGGAGTGTAGCTGAAGTGTACTGTTCAAGCGTTACGTGAGGGACGAATGCAGTTATTTTTACGCTGTATTTCGCAAGCGGGAAAAAAAGCGCTAGGAGTATGACTCCTTTTAGCTGCGCAGAATACATGATGAATACAAAAAGAGTAATGACTGCTATAAGGACCCGTTTAGTAGTGAAATATTTCTTTACATCCTTATTGTACTTCTCTTTCTGCTTCTGGTTGATTAACGCCAAATAATCTCACCCTCTCCCGATTAGCGCGGTTATGAGTATTGCGATTATGATGAATTGCACAGTCACAATGACTGTAAGCCAGATGAGCTGCCTATTCTGGTAATATATCTCATTGAGCTTCTCAAGCAGGTCTGATTTTGTCACATAGCCGACTATCTGGTCGTTTTCCATTAAAGGAAGCTTGCTTATCTCATGCTTCTTCATGAATGCTGCAACTTCCCCTATGCTCTTTGTAGGCGGGAGTGAATATATTCCTTCCTTCATTATATCACTGAGTTTCACAGTCTTAGGATCAAGCTTCTTATGGAAAACTTTCTTTAGGAGATCCCCTTCGCTTATCATTCCGACAGGCTTTTCGCTCCTGGTGATTATCGCGCCTGAGATTGAATGTTCAGATAGCAGGTCTATTGCCTTCTGCACATTGTCTGTCTCTTTGAGTGTCAAGACCTTCCTTGTCATTATGCCAGAGACCGGTACCTCTGTGATTATCTTATCGATGCTCTTGAAAAACCTGTTCATTTTGCCCTCCTTCACACGAAATTAAGTAATATGTCATGGAATATGACCATGAAATGTATGACGACTACCATATTGAATAATGATTCTACATATGAATGCATTATATTCTCGATGAAATTCGAATTGATCTTTGATATCAGGAAAAAGGACAGGTTTGCCCTGATGAAATAGCACACAAGGTAAGCTATCCAAAAAGCCATGCCCATGCCTTTGAACATGTCTGCAAGGACACCGACAAGCCCCATGAGGAGCGAACATATGATGATTGTAAGATTTACCTGTGAAGCTCTCACATAGCCTGTGAATCCTGTGAATATCCCAAAGATAAGGCCTACTTTCCATCCGAAAGTATATCCCATGAGTATTGATGATGCAGTCACAGTCTCAATAGATATATGCGGGACTATCCTTGATATCTTGATTGTGAATATCCCAAGGGCGAAGAAGACAAAGAAGGAAATGAGCATCGCAAGCCAGTTCCTGAAGATGATGATGGCAAGGATAGCGACGAGGATAAGTCGGTTGTTTTTCTTGAAGAAGCCGATGAACTGCTCTTTATCCATTCAAGGTAAAAAGAATAAATATCCCTTTTTATATGTTGTTCTTTAATGAGTTTGATAACTATCAGAATAATCAGGTATCATGATAATCAGACCTAACAAGATTAATCTTTAAATATTGCTATCAAATCCTACCTGCTATGAATTACTCGCACAGCTTTGAAGTTCTTCTCTGGAAAGAATATAGTGCTTTGAGTTACTTTTTCAAAGGTTTTACTCTAGGAGGAAATGCAGACGCAACTCCATTTGATAAGATAGATCATACTGTGCTAAATTCAGTCAAGGATAGTGTAGCAATAAGCACGAATCATAGGAAAGGGATAACAACAAGATTTGGCGATGATGATCTATTAGGATTGACTCTTGTCAAGTTCGGTCAGCATGGCCTTGAATACAGGGTAGCTAAAACAGAAGATGATGGTGATAGCCATGGGTCAAGATTCAAGTTTTCACAAATTGTATCCTCATATGACTTATCAGCAGAAGCGCCTGCATTGACATTTGAAGAACTATTCAATAGGTCAATGGTATATTCAAGCCAAGACAGAGATAATTGCAATAAGAATCCAGTGCTGCTGATGACCTTTCAGACATATATGGCAATCGCTGCCTTTTCAGATACGCCATTAAAACTATATGGAGCAAAGCAGGTAGAAGGATATAGGGAAAGGTTAGAGAAAACTATTAGGCCGGATTTTAAACCTATTGCATTATCATCAGGCTTGCTTTTCAAGGCTGCAAATACGCCATATCTCTTTGTAAACTCGTGATTTTGTCTATAAGTCTAGTAACCTTTATATACTAGTCATTTTTGCTTTACACTATGCAAAAACTGAAATCTTTTATCTTGGAATGTAAAAGAGTGCTCCAGGTGACAAAAAAACCAAGCAAGGAAGAATATAAGACAATAGTCAAAGTATCTGGGCTTGGTGTCCTGCTTATCGGAGCTATAGGCTTTGCCTTATTCCTAATAAAGGAGCTATTGGTGTAAAAATGGAACAGACATCTCAGATATATGCTATAAGGACAACTGCAAACAGAGAGGATCAGGTCATTGATTTCTTGACAAGCAACGTCCAGAAGAAGAAGCTGGAAGTATATTCAGCAATAAGGCCTCATGGGATGAGGGGATATATTTTTGTAGAAGCTAGTAACAGGAGCGACGCAGAACAGGCAGCATTCGGCATACCTTATGCCAGGGGAGTGCTCCCAAATGTTGTAGCATATAAAGAGATTGAGCATATGCTGGAACAGGTCAAGAAAGAGATAAATATCCAGAAGAATGACGTCGCAGAGATAATCTCAGGCCCATTCAAGAGAGAGAAGGCAAAGATTGTCAGGGTCGACAAATTGAAAGAAGAAGTCGTTGTGGAACTATTGGACGCAGCGGTCCCTATCCCGATTACAGTCAAGTTGGATGCTGTAAAAGTGATAAGAAGGGACACAGACGATCCTATCCAGAACGTCGAAAATTAGTTTATTCTGATTTTTTTGTTCAATATTTATTCTGTTTGCGCTGTTTTTATTCTCGATATAGTCCTAGCGGAATAGAAAATTATATAAACCACTATTCTTGCTTTTATATCTAGGTGGGTGATTTGGAGATTAAAGATGCTTATTTGCTGCTAGATGAATTCATTGAAGAGAAAGAAGGTAAATGGAATCATGATGACTGGCAGGCCCTTAAAGGCAGGATAGGTATTGATGAGAATACACTCGCAACACTTCTAGAGATAGAAAAGCAAAGATACCTTGCAATCAAGGCAGGTGCAGAGCTATTGGACAGAAAAGAGCTTATCTCTTTATGCAGCGGTTTCATAGTCAAGCATGATGCATCCTGGAACCATGATGACTGGCTTAAATTGAAAGAGGATGTATCAAAGAGGGGCAGTTTCATCGAGCTGGAATTGGGATATTTATTAGAAGAGCAGAAGAAGATATTTTTAGAGAATGATCATTCGTTCATATCTGAAGCAGACGCATTGAAAAAAGAGCTGGCAAGAAGGGACAGCCACATAGCTGAGCTCAGCCATCTCATCGCATCATTGAAACAGCAGAAATCTCTTCTTGAGTCCCAACTAAACGACCAGAAGGCTTTAGAAGAAGAGATAGTAAGATCCAAGCAGAAGCTTAGTGAAGAGAAAGAAAGCCTTGAAAAGAACATGGTCTCATCATCAGAACTAGAAAAGATCAAAAAAGATAAGTCAGAGATCGAGAAGAGATATGAAAGCCTTCAGAAAGTCAAGTCGCTTCAAAGAGATGCGCTTTTGCTGAAAGATAAGGCTATTGACGCGCTAAATACTGAACTTGCAAGACTGAAGTCTTTATCTGAAAAGAACCTTGCTTTGGAAAAAGAGATCATTGAACATAAGAGATCAAAAACAGGCCTTGAACAAAAAGATGAGGCTTTAAAGAATATCAGGATAAATGCAGAAGCCCTGGAAAAAAAGAATGTCGAACAGGCAAATTCGCTTAAGGTTTTGGCTGAAGAGAATAAGAAGCTCACTGAATCTATCCAGATTAAAGACAGTGTATTAAAG
>JAMPXQ010000122.1 GCA_023701075.1 Candidatus Woesearchaeota archaeon | reverse complement strand
TCAGAACAAAAATCATGAAGATAAAGGACATGCCTCTCTCAGAACAGCCTAGGGAGCGTTTGAGATCATTTGGGGCAGGTGCGCTTTCAGATTCTGAAGTCTTGGCTTTGATACTTGAGAAAGGGACAAGGGAAGAGAATGTGATTGAGATGTCTTCAAGGATAATTAGCAGATATGGCCTGGAAAAGCTATCAGATCTTTCGCTGCAGGAACTCCTGGAAGTGAAAGGGATAGGAGAGGCAAAAGCCATGCAGCTCATCGCCATATTTGAGCTTGTGAAAAGATGTTCAAAAGATAAAAAAAGCATGTCGATAAGAAAAGCCAGTGATGTCTATAAGATGATGTCCTTCCTAAAGGAAGAGAAGAAAGAGCATCTATATGCAATTTATCTTGATTCAAAGAATAATATGATAGATAAGCCTGAGATAATCTCTATAGGCACGCTTGATGCATCATTGGTGCATCCAAGGGATATCTTCAAGGAAGCAGTGAGGAAATCCGCGAAATCATTCATCCTCATCCATAACCATCCTTCTTCAGACACATCGCCGAGCAGTGAAGATAGGTATGTCACAAAGCAGGTGTCAGAGGCAGGGAGGCTGATGGATATAAGGCTCCTTGATCATATCATAATCGGAGAAGGATATTACAGTTTCAGGGAAGATGGATTATTGGATGGATAGTGAAAAGGAATCATACATAATTGAATGCGAAGTGATCCTTCAGGACTACAGTAAGTTTGTGTTTTCTATCAACATAGAACCCATTATGCTCATCTTCATCTAGGTCACGCCCTATCCTCATTGAAGGTATATAATTCCCTTTGTCTATGATGACTCTTGGGCCTATCTCTGCACCAGGGCTTATATATGATCTTCCAAGCAGGATAGATCCGTCTATTCTACTAGATTCAATATGTACGGATTCTCCTACGATTGACCCTGTGACTTCAGAATCAGAGATTATGCTTCCGTTGCCGACTGATGAATCTACATAGCTGCTGTTGATCTTTGCTACAGGTAGTCTGCTTGGTGCAGCATAGAATGGCCAATTAGGATCATATAGATTAAACTCAGGTGTCCTTGATGCAAGCATCATGTTGACATCAAAATAATCATGGAGAGCGCCCACATCGTTCCAGTATCCTTCAAAAGGCATGACTGCGACTTTATATCCATCCTTGATCATCCTTGGAATTATGTCTTTCCCAAAATCATGAGAAGAACCAGGTATGTTCCTATCTTGTTCAAGGACTGTTGCAAGCACATCAGGATTGAAAGTGTATATCCCTAATGATTCCATGCAATATCCATCTTTTCCTGGTATCTGCGGAGCATAACGTTCAGATTTAGGTTTTTCTACAAATCCTTTTGCATACATACCTTGTGTCACATCGATTACGCCAGATTTATTTATTACGCTGTTTACTGGACTGACCCTGCCTACTATCAAAAGATCAGCGCCCATGGAATAGAATAATTCATGTTGCTCGGCATAGTTCATCCTTGTCAGATGATCCCCAGCCAGGATATCGACAAGTGTTGGTCTTAGGCCCATGATGAAATCTTTGTTTCTCTCTACTGCATCTGCCGTGCCTTCGTATCTGAATCTCTCTCCTTCTTCGCTTGCAGGTATGATTTTTATTTTAATTCTTGGACTGGTGCCGACAAAAGGCATCCAATTCTCTTCGATATGGTCTACTAGTGTCCTGGATCTCGCTTGGGTCAGGACAATCATGGTCTTGTCTTCACCGATATAAGAATTGAACCAGTTGGAGAGTGGGACATCTATGAGCCTAAGGTTGCCACCTATAGGTGCTGCCGGCTTCGCCCTGAATTTGGTGATAGGATAAAGCCTGGAACCAAGTCCTCCTCCTAATGTGACTGAAACTACTCTCCCCATATTCCAGGAGAAAAAAGTGAGTAAATATAAAATTACCCGATTTATACCTATGGCCTTAGAATAGATTAGAAATCATTTTGGTTGGATATAGCATATATAAGGTTGGTTTTTTCAGCCAAATTAAGGAAAAGTATATAACCTAAAGCCGTTAATTAAGATTTATGGGTCAGCAAGAAGTTTATGATTTTCTCAAGAAAAACAAGACCAGATGGTGGTCTTCCAAGGATATTGCAGAGAAATTGGATGCATCGATAGGTTCAGTGACTACGACATTGACAAAGCTAAGGAAACGTAATGATGTCAAGTTTGTCATGTCAAAAGAGAAGACCAATATGTATCTTTACAGGTTCAAGGTCTGATTATCAGTTCTAGGATATTGAGTCTAATTGTTTTATTATTATTAGTTTCTCCAATGACCCGAATCACTTGAAGCTCTTGCTGATGTTCATCGACCAGAAGCTAGGCAGAGGATTATTCACAAAACCTCTGAATTCCTCAGAATAGATATATGTGAGCCCTCTGTGTTCGCTGAATCTGACAAACTGCTCTTTCACTTCTTCATACACATCCTTTATCTTCTGCCTCTCGAAATCCTTCTGGAGGAGTGATGATGGCTTGAGGACAAGATAATCTGCCTGTCTCAGTATATTTATGTCAAGGTTGGCAGAATTCTGGCTGATGAATAGCACGCTTAAGTTCTTATGCCTCGAGATGAGTATCAGGTCAGAAAGTATCTGGTTCGCATTCGTCATGGATTTCCTTGAGGAAAAGAATATACCCCCTTCATCGATGAGGACGATGGAATTGCTCGCAACCTTTGTAGGGTCATCCACAACATTTATCCAAGCAGGCAGGTCTTCCTGGTTGAACCCCATAGCATATATGGATTTTTTTGTCTTCGCTTTTATGTTCTCTAGTATCTTTATCCCTATGGCGCTCTTCCCTTTTCCCCTGGCGCCTATGACGATGCCTATCGTGCTTTTTGGGAGCTTCTTCTCCCATGCATCTATATCGCCTGAATACTTCTCGATTATCTGGAAAGGCTCATAGACAGCTTCGATTGCTTCTCTGGCTTTCTGCTTCTTCTTTGATTCATCTTTCTCTTTTGCTTTCTTTATGTTCTCAGAGAAGAAATGAAAAATCTTGAAAGGGAGCAGTATGATGAACTGCAGGACCTGGAACGGGAAGACGAATATACGAAATAGGATATCATATTTAGGCTTGCTAGTCCTCTCTTTTTTAGTAGCCCTTTTCTTTGCCATGGTTAGTTAATAGTTAGTGATGGATTTAAACCTTTCTAGATAATGAGGTATTTGAAAAAAAAGGAGTAGGATTTCTATCCCCACGTATCATTGACCTTTATGATATGGTAGCCGAACTGGCTTTTCACTGGTCCTGAGACCTGGCCTTTCTTGAGGGCGAAAGCAGCCTTCTCAAATTCCCTGACCATCTGGCCATGCGTGAACCATCCGAGCGATCCGCCGCTCTTCTTTGAAGGGCACATGGACTTATCTTTTGCAAGTGTCTCAAAGGATTTTCCTGCGTCAAGCTCAGCCTTGATGGCCTTTGCTTCTTCTTCTGTCTTCACTAATATATGAGATGCGTTTACTTTGACTGCCATGATTATGAAGATTGATTAGGAGGATTTAAGGGTTTTGGTGATCTGAAGATATTGACTTCTCTAGTTCAAGAATTATGGCTTTTGCTGTAATTATGGCTTCCTGGGCTATATCTGCATCCATATGTTTGCCATAATAGATGAGGGAATTCCTCTTTTTCCTTACATCATCAAACATGAAGAATAACCTATTATTTTTCATCACATCACGGATATAGTAACCCAGGCATATATGGTTCTCTACCTTGAACCCTCTTGATAAGACAAATGCATGCATAGTCTCGAGAAGTGAGCTATAATATCCTTCAAAGATATAGTTCATATTGGCTTCATCTTCTTTGATAGTGTCAAAGAAAGCTATCCTTCCTCTGGCAGTATCTATGAGTGCCTTTGATTTTGCAATGTCTTTTGTGACATTATAAGAGCTGTTGCTCTTAACGCATTCATCCCAAGAACCCTCTTTCATCAGAAGACCTCTAAGAACCCATTTAGGACAATGCCATTGAGGATGTTGTTCTTCAGTTCCTTGTTCTTTATCCCATTGATATCCTTATATAGGAACAGTTGTATCTTCCGCATGAGCTTTGTCTCATATTCTCCGAGCTTTATTTCCTTGCTTGATGCAG
>JAMPXQ010000006.1 GCA_023701075.1 Candidatus Woesearchaeota archaeon | reverse complement strand
GAAAATACAACACTGAACCTGAATTTCGCACTATCCTTGAAGACATCGAGAAGTATCTAGGGAGAGAGGGCCTAGACAACATGCATATACATCTGTCCGGGATAAACTATGGAGAGAAGGGAGAGAAGAACCATCTGATACTTGAGGAATCTGACCTGGATTACAAAACTTTAATAAGGCTGTGGAAAGAATTTGGTATCAAGGGATGCGTTGTCTGCGAAAGCCCGAACATCGAGCAGGACGCTATACTTATGAAGAAAACATATGAGGTGCTAAAATGATAGGACTAATGAGGAAAAGGACAAGCGCTTGGCAGAAAGACACAAGCAAAGTATTCAAATTCGCAGAAGGATATATGGAATTCCTGGCCAAGGCCAAGACTGAAAGAGCTGCTACAAAGACAATAGCGGCAACCCTTGAGAAGAACGGGTTCAAAGAACTTTCCAAATCAAAGATACTCAAGGCAGGAGACAAGGTGTATCATAACCAGAAGGGAAAATCGATAATCGCAGCAGTCATCGGAAAACAGAATGACAGGTTCAATCTTGTAGGTTCGCATATCGATTCTCCAAGACTAGATCTCAAGCCTAACCCATTATTTGAGGATTCCAGCATCGCTCTTCTTAAGACGCATTATTATGGCGGGATAAAGAAATACCAATGGGTCAATGTAGACTTAGCCTTATACGGGGTCATACATACGAAAGATGGAAAGAAGATAGAGCTCTGCATAGGAGAAAAGGATGACGAGCCAAGGTTCTTGATGTCTGACCTCTTGCCGCATCTCTCAAAAAAACAGATGGAAAAGAAAGCAGATGAGATAATAGAAGGAGAGCAGCTTAATATATTCATAGGCAACATACCACTTGAAGCCAAAGAAGGAAAGGAGAAAGTCAAGGCAAATATCCTGAAGATACTGAACAAAGATTATGGCATAGTCGAAGATGATTTCTCTTTTGCTGAACTCAATTTCATCCCGGCAGGGAAGCCAAGGGAGATAGGGTTTGACAGGTCGATGATCGCAGGTTACGGTCAGGATGACAAATCATGCTCATATGCAAACCTAATGTCAATACTGGATGTCAAAACCCCGGCAGTCACTGCGATAGCATATTTCTCAGACAAGGAAGAGATAGGAAGCTATGGGAATACAGGGGCACAGAGCTACATACTGCTTGATTTCGCAGAACAGCTTGTGCAAAAACTTGGGCTAAAGACAAGTCCAAAAGAGATGCTTAGGCAGAGCAAAGCAATAAGCGCAGATGTGTCTGCAGGGCTCGACCCTAGCTTTCATGAATCACACGAAGAGAGGAATGCTGCAATCATCGGCGAAGGCGTCGTCATCGAGAAATACACAGGAAGCGGCGGGAAATATTCTGCAAATGACACGCATGCAGAATATATGAATGAGATAAGGCAGCTCATGCTGAAGAATGATGTGAGGTTCCAGGCTTCTGAAATCGGGAAGATAGATATCGGAGGAGGAGGGACCATTGCGCTCTACCTCTCAAGATTCGGCATGGACACTGTTGATGCAGGGCCGGCAGTGCTAGGGATGCATTCGCCAAGAGAGATCATATCGAAAGTAGACCTATACGAATCATATAAGCTATATAGGGCTTTCTTAGCCTAATTCTTCCTTTTTTTTTGATGCTGCCTCTTTCAATTCCTGCCTGAATGCAGCTATATCTGAATCGTCTATCAATGGACAGATGCCAATATAACCGCAATCACAACTGAATGAAAAGCTTGGCCGTCTAGAATGCCCAGAACTCTTCAGTTCTGTGCTGCCACATAGAGGACAAATATGCCTATCCATGCGCTATTGAAATCCACTCTTCAATAAAAAGCTTTTTAAATACCCTCCCAATCCAAGACGCTATAGGTGATTATTATGGATACATGCATATCATGCAAGACAAAGATAACAAATCTTAGAGGTACTGTGAGTTTCAAATGCCCAAAATGCGGCAAGCACGAGATCGTCAGATGCGCACAGTGCAGAAAGATAGTCTCAAAATACACATGCCCTGAATGCGGCTTCATAGGTCCAAACTAAAATGGCTGACGTAATAGTGACTTTAAGGATAATGGGAGAGTCTCCAGACATAGACATGAAGAAGATAGAGACTGCTACACTTGCAAAGATAAAGGTTTTCAGCAAGATGGACAACCATAAATGCGAGATAGAGCAGGTGGCTTTCGGCCTCAAGGCATGCAAGATAATGTTCGTCATGGATGAGAATGTCGGTTCAACTGACAAGCTCGAGGAAGAGATCGCAACAATCCCAGGCGTCAGCGGCGTTGAGTGCACTGATGTAAGAAGGGCTCTTGGATAATTCTTTTAATCTTTTTTGAATCTTAATGCATTATAGGTTAACCCACATTCTGTCATCGCAGGAACTGGAAAAAGCTTATTTTGATCACACCACATCAAGTCAATCTGGATGGTTGCTTCTGCTTGATAAATCAATAATCCCTGCTCACCAAGCCTCTGCGCATACTGTGAAAATGCAGCTTCAAGATTCGCTCTTACATATTCCCTGAATTCTTTTTTTTCTATATGCCTAAATTCTTCAAATATCGGATAGAATAAATCATCTGGAGAAGTTATCTTAGTAGCTGAAAAATTCCCGAATCTATTTGAAAACCAAGAGGAACTACCAAGCCTTGCAGATTCATTTGATATATTCTCTATCTTAAATGGGAACAATGTCCCTCTTACAGTATGCCTGGTCTCATATGACCTGCCATTATATTTCCAAGCATCTATGTAACCTTCCACTATTCCTTGATCAAATGAGCCAGAGAAAGACCTATTTTCTCTAGAATGCCTAGTAAAATTAACCATAGCGTATTCAAATAAACCCTCTAAAATACTGACTTCCTTTGGCAATATGGCAGAATAGATATTTATGTTCTCTTCATCACATTCTGAAATACCTGATTCAGCAATATATCTATAAATTCCAGGCCCCCCCACAAATAACCCACCATGATATTTTCTAGCGATAATTTTTACACTATCACCCAAATCTATCAAAAAAAAATTACCAAAAGCATTAGCACTAAAATTTGGTTTATACACTAGTGGCAATCCATTGTTACACACTGCCTCTGCTAATGAGGTGATATCCATTATATGATCATTATTATGATAAATGGAATCTAATCCATAATAATCTATCTGGTCATCCGTCAATTCACTAAATCTTTCTATTGATCCATCTTTTGGCAAAAGCAAGCTGAACCAAGGTTGAATGAGATGACTATTCTCCATTATCAATCTCTGGGCATATTTTGAATTCAATGCTGTATGAATCTCATTACTAGATGCATCACCAATTGACAATCCAGGAAATATCATATGGACCTGAAAATTAATCTTATACTTAAATATAGGTTGTAAGATTATACTTAATCTTGTCCATTGGGAATATTATTCTCTTAGTACTTCAATCACTCAACATCATTTAAAAACAGCCATAATGCCCTGACTATATGGCCAGATACCTTGGAAGCTCTCATTATTTCAATATGCCAAGAGCAGATACACCTATGCTCTTCATAACTGACTTCGGCATCCCTTACATGTCTGATATCTATGCACTCGCCTGCAACCTTGCACCACAAGGGCTCGATGCCAGGATATCTGAACAGTATCCTGCTTTTGATTATGAACATGCCAGGACAAGATTCTTCCATGAAGTGGATGATTTCATGAAGACTTATTCTTCTAAAAACCCTCTTCCAATAATCGGCGTCATCGATCCTGACAAGAATACTAAGAGGATAGTCGTAAAGCTGCTCTATCATGATGAGAAATTAGCGTATATGGCAATACCAGACAATGGCCTCATATCTTTGTTTGCAACGGATAATGGCTGGAGAATACTTGAAGCAAGAGAGATCAAGGACCTAGAGTTCCTTCCTGACAATGACCTCAGAGAATCAGAAAAAAGCCTATGGGACGGCTTTGACAGATTCACTCCAGGCGCACTTTTCTCGTCACTTGGCAGATTCAACGAACTTGCCAATCTTAATGAGATACATTATTATGCCGGTGGCGAAAGAAGCCTTAGGCTTCCGACAACACATGAACAAGGCTATCGGCCTAAAACAACAGATGCAAGAAAAATCATTGTCCACTTTTCAGGACCAGAAGAGCAGTTCCATAGGCTTGAAGAAAAAATAACCTATCTTCTCACCGAAGAAAAAATGATAATCCAGACAGCCTATCACGGAAACCCAAGAGATAGCTTTGAGGCAGCATGCTTACTACGATTCAATACCACAAATATCCTGCAGCCTTCTAGCGCCGAACACATATACTTATCATCAGAACCAGAAGCATATCTCATCCTAAATGGGAATACAAAGATAACTGTTGCTGGAAAAAATGATGGGAGATTTTCCCTTCTTGATGCCAAAGGATGCTACCATGCAAATGAGGATTTTCTAGACGACTATATCTACGGAAGGCTGACAAAATCAAATGCCCAAAGAAAACATGTCGATTATCGCCCAATCATCTTGGATGATTATTCAATCATTGCAAAAGTGGAGCGAGGTGTTGACTGCAATGGGAACAGGCCGCTCTTAGCAAGGCTTGATGACATCAAGGCAATTTATGAATGGAGAAAGAGAGGAGTGCTTGATGAGATGATGAACAGTCATGTGTTCTTGCTTAGCTATATCATAAATCAAGAGGAAATCTTCTCATTCACTGTTGCATACAGGAAAGATTATGATCCCTTTGATATGGATGTAGGGATAGATAAATATAATCTGCCGCTAGGCATCATAGAAAATCCTGAGATAGGGACAAGGAGATCAAGGATAGAGCTCTTTGAGGCATACGGACATCTCGGAGATAGGATAAGAGAACTCAAAGGGCATGAGATAGCAGATGGCTATATCAAGATAGAAGTCGTGAAAAAATGATACAATATACAACTGCAGCTATACAAATGCTGGCTTGACCTTTGAATATTTTATGCTACTCGGTATTATCCCTTGCTCTAACAATCCGTTGATATGATGATAGAGCAAGCTTGCTTTGCGGTCATCATCCTTTATCCCATCAGCATGCCTTGGAGACCGAAGATATAACTTATGGAGAGAATAAAGAGATGCAACAGGGACCGGATGATTCTGATGACCCACTTCTTTATAGTCTATCTGAAGATGATGATGAAGATGCCACCAACCATCCTTATGCTTCTGCCTAAACCCGCCCAGTATCTCAATAGGGAACCCAAAGAAATCCATCCTAGATATATATCCGCCATATTTTTCAGTCTCTGAATAAGCCACTTCAGACTTCACATTCCCACCCATCAAGAACAATTGGGCCTGAAGGCATCTTGCCTCATATTCATCAGGGACAAATATGTCAAGATCGTCTGCGACATGAGGAAGCCCATGCAGCATCAAACCTGCACCTAAGACAACAGGCCAGCATCTATCATTCAATAGAGGTGCAATCCTTATCACTGTCTGCTCTAATGTAAACACCATCGGAAGCCATTGGACCGACAGGCAGTTTATAATGGCTAGGTTTATAATAGTGCAACCATAAAGTTGAAATGCATCAGAATGGCTTTTCTTTACTCTTCACTCCCCAGCCAAGAAAATGCGTCCTTTCAATCTTTCCTTTTGAAACAATGCCATCTATCCTAGGAATCTTGGTCTTCCTTATCTTCGCCAACCTGTTCAGATCATAGAAACCTACACTATCTATCATTGATTCATCCTTGATAAAACTTAACATATCAATTAATTTCTTATCAGCCTTATCTGCAATCTCATACATCTTCTCTGCCAGCCCATGATTCCATAGGTTTCCACACCATAGCGGGCCAGCGTATTCAAAACCCTCTTTCCTATTGAATTCACTCACTTCCATATCCAGGGTCTCCTTATTGTACAAGAAATAACGGTGCATCTTCCCTATCTCATCCGCTTTCTTCCTTCCTTTCTCGCACCTGAAGAATATCCTGTAATAATGGTCCTTGAAATATGAGAATATTGGTGTAAGCGCCTTCTCATTATCCATCCCTATCAATTGCACCTTCCTTATGAGTATCCTTATCCCTATCTCATGCATCATCTCATTACGCATAGGTCTTGCCCAATATTTCCTGAGGCAGGCTGTCTGAGAACTTCCGGCAAGAGCGCTTGTGTCTGTTGCGGTCACAGCTAGTATCCCTCCTCTCGATATCCTTGACACTGCAGATTGCAGGAATGGGTTTGGGCTTCCGAATGGATCTATATCGATATAATCAAAGCCTTTGCTCTGAAGAAGGAATTCATTAGCGTCCATATTGCTGATCACATACCTATCTACAGAATTGTCTTCAAGGTTCTGCTTGAGGTCTTTTGCATTGAGGTCATTTAGCTCAAGAGAAAATATCTTGTCTTTTGGAAGCTCTTTTAGAAACCTTATAGCCCTTATGCCGCTTCCTGCCAATGGATCTGCAACTTGCATCCCTGTGTTCTCAATTGATTTTAGGAGCAATATGGATATATCCCTATTGAGTTTCATCAGTGGATTATAGAAAACCGGAAGCTTCTTTGATATCTTCCCTTCATAAGCCCTTATCTTTGCTTCCCCTTCCTGTATAATCATAAATTGAAAGAAATAAACCTTATTAATTAAATCTTACCCAAGTATGCGTCCTTTCATACACACCATCATCATTCTCAAGCGTGACTATGACAGGATAATAACCTTCATTTATATCATCATATATAGGCACTACAGACTTTGCTGAATCCTGTCCTGATATATAGAACCTCTCTGACCTTTCATAGATATCCAGATCAGGGATATATACTGAGGCATGAAGATCCCTTACCTTCCCTCTTCCGCTGTTATAATAGGTCACTACAAAACTATCCCCTTCCTGGAAATCCAGCGGATAGATGTGGCCGATGAATGCGAACGCCAACAAAATAACCAATATCTGTCTCATATTGAATCACCCAACCTAGATAAATATCATTAAGCTTTTAATTTTAACTAATCTTTAAAAACAGACCAAAAATCCTTATGATGTGAATAATGAGAAGATAACAGTCTTAGGCATAATATTCAATTCTATCCTGTTCATACTCAAGCTTATTGCTGGAATCGCATCAAGAAGCACTGCAGTCATCTCAGATGCATTCAATTCTCTCACTGATATCATCTCATCGATATTCATACATATCGCTGTAAAAATCGGGAACAAGAAAGCTGACCTAGACCATCCTTTTGGTCATGATAGGGCAGAACCTGTGGCTGCATTCATCTCTGCAGTCTTTGCCGCTGTCCTAGGCATTGAACTAATAAGGAATGCGATCGAGAGCATGTATCATCAGAATGATATCAAACTAGGCATCTTTACAGTAGCAGTCCTGGTAATGACGATCCTCATCAAGGCATGGATGTGGCTTTCCTTAAAAGAAAAAAAAGATAGTCCGGCACTCAAAGCCATGTCGATAGACAGCAGGAATGATAACTTCACTAGCGGGGTTGCGCTCATCGGACTCATTGGAGCCTACTTAGGGATGAACTATATAGACAGCATCTCTGCTCTCATAATCAGCTTCTTCATCCTTGGCACAGCATATAGGATCGGCATAGAGAACATAGATTATCTCATGGGAAAATCTGCATCAGATGAACTTATGCATAAGATAAGGCTGATGACTCTAGGGATAAACGGAATAAAAGGCATAAATGACCTTAGGGCGCACTATGTCGGAAACAGGGTGCATGTAGAAATACATGTCGAAGTGAATAAATCCATAACAACAAAAAAAAGCCATGACCTAGGCAAGATTGTGCAAAGAAAAATAGAATCAATGCCAAATGTATGCAGGGCTTTCATCCATATAGATCCTGTCTGACTATTCCTACCTGATTTAAATATAACCGATTATGCCGATGAAGCATGATAGGAGATTATTCTTTGCTTCCAAAACATCAAAATGAGATACTAATCGCAAATGGCATGCCAGATATCACAGATGAACATAAGATCGTGAACATGATATCTGTACACAAATTCTGTCCGCAGGTATATGATATCGGGCTTGACGTTTTCTTTGGAAATTATGATAGTTTGGCATATCTGACAAACAAATCCCAAGGACCATGCTCAATGATAGCATCTTCAGAGCAGGAGCTCCATGAGCATGCTATGTTCTCCTATAGCCTAGCGTATCAGATGTATGTGTTCGGCCTGAATACATATACTAAACCGAAACATAATGCGTATTTTCCTACAAATCATTGCGGTCTTTCTTCAAGAACCTTGTTTTTCACGTTCCTGCAAGAGAATTATCCAAATGTCCTGCTGCTTTATGGGCATATGCATACATATGTAGGACTGCCATTCATCCTCCATGACAATCCAGGAATGATTGCTATCGACCCGACGTTCAAGCAACTATGGGCCAGCTCTGATGACCAAAGAGTGCATGTATCGATAAGGTTTGGTCCAGAGTGGGACTATGAGACAGAATATCTTGGCGGAGCGAACCATAAACCGACAAAAGCTCATGATGCCAGGACTGCCAATGAATCGATCAATATATTCCATGAAATATCCACTTTCAAAAACAGGCCAATACAGGAAGTATTGATGAAAGCATATGGAAATCCTATTTCACTGTGACTGATTTAGCGAGATTCCTTGGCTTATCTATCGGAAGTCCCTTTGCATTTGCTATGTGGTATGCCAACAGCTGTCCGATTATGGATGCAAGTATCCCGAATTTCCCGTCATTACTTGTCTCTAGTCTTATATCTCCTGCAGCTTCATTTGAGATGGTGATGACATTTGCCCCTCTTGCACCAACTTCTTTTAAGTTTGAGAGCATGGCATTATCTTTTCCGCTCACAAGCCCGATCACTGGCGTCCCTTTCTCTATAAGCGCGATTGTCCCGTGCTTGAGCTCTCCACCCATCATGCCTTCTGCATGTATATAGCTTATCTCTTTTATCTTGAGAGCTATCTCCCTTGCGACAGGATAGCTAAGCCCTCTTCCAAGCACATAAAGATGCTCATTATCCTTTAGGCCCATTGCCATATCTTTTACAGATCCTGATCTTTCCAGGACTGACTGTATCTGCTGCGGAAGACTTTCCATATTCACCTTGTATCCGAATTCTTTTGCCAGCGCCAGCATCAATGCCACCTGGTTCGTGAATGATTTTGTAGCTGCTACACAGACTTCCTGGCCTGCCAGGATATTCAGCGAGATAACAGACATCCTCTGCACTGTAGAATATGGGACGTTCACAATAGACGCAATCCTTGCTCCTCTTGCTTTTGCATATTTCAATGCCTCTATCACATCCATTGTCTCTCCTGACTGTGAGAGCGCAATCACCAGGCTATCTTCATCAACATCTATGAAATGCTCGAATTCAGAAGCTATTATGGTCTGGGCTGCCTTACCGCATCTATGCAGATAATATACACCCAGAAGCGAAGCATGATACGATGTCCCTGCACCCACAAAGATTATCTTCTTCGCTTTCTTCATCTCTGCTGTGAATTCATGGAACTTCTCTTTCTGCTCAGTATCCAGGCTGAATAGCAGCCTCTTGACAACTTTTGGCTGCTCCATTATCTCTTTTATCATGTAATGATCATAGTTCTGGAGCATGGATTCTTCCTGTTCCCATCTGAATGTCTGGACTTCTTTTGAAATCTTTTTCCCATGCTTATCATAGAACTGGAAACTGTCATTCCCTACAACAGCGAATTCATCATTCTCAAAGAATATAGCCATGTTTGTCGCGTCTGAGAATGCGTAGATGTCTGAACCCAGGAAATTCATATCTGTCCCTACACCCAAGACGAGTGGAGAATCTCTTCTTAATGCATAGATGTTCTGATCCCCTTTCACCAGCACAAGGATCGCGAATTCTCCTTTTATATCATGTATGAAATCGCTACAAGCATTTATCATATCTTTCTCTTTTAGCTTCTCTGCAAAATAATGCGCAGCCACTTCTGAATCTGTCTCCCCCAAGAACTTATGGCCTTTTCTCAAGTACAGATCCTTCAGTTCCTGATAGTTCTCTATTATGCCGTTATGGACCAAAGTGACATTCTCATACACATGCGGGTGAGCATTTGCGTCAGTGACTCCTCCATGAGTGGCCCATCTGCTATGCGCTATGATCCTCTTTGTCTTATCATCTGAAGATGGGACAACGATATGGCCTGTCTTCTTGTAAAGACTTGAACCATAGGCATATCCAAATGAATCATAGCCCCTATATTCAAGCCTCTTGAGCCTCTTTATAGCATCCCTTACATAAAATTCATTCTTTGAATTGATACCAACTATACCACACATTAATCATCACCTTAGACATTATTATTCTAAATCCTTCTCCACTATCTCGCCAGGAAGCGTTGTCCTACCAGGCCATATCTTCCTTCCTGGGTATATAGATGTATTTATCCCTGTATGGACATCATCTCCAATAATCGCTCCAAGCTTCCTCCTTAGGCTATCAACCATGTCTCCTTTCACAGGAGATCTCACATTCCGGTCATCATGCCTCAGATTGGCAGTAATTGTCCCTGCCGCAAAATTCACATCATTCCCAAGAACACTGTCTCCGACATATGAAAGATGGCCGATACTTGTCCTGTCTCCTAAGATAGAATTCTTTATCTCTACTGCATTCCCTACTTTGCATCCATCTCCAATCGATGAATGCGCTCTTATGTAGCAATTAGGGCCGATGACACAGTCTTCTCCTATCACTACAGGGCCTTCTATATAGCTTCCGGCTTTTATGATGGTTCCTTTGTCAACTATCAATTCTCCTTTGAGCGTCGCTCCTTTCTCTACTTCTCCTTTTATATCTTTTCTTATCTGCTTTAGAAAAAACTCGTTCGCTTCAAGCAGGTTCCACGGATAGGTGATAGGGAACCAATACTCTTTCAGAAGCTCTAGCTTTGCCTTAGCATACTTTATGAAATCAACAATCTCCAGTTCTCCTCTTGAACTTTTCTTCAAGTCATGCTTGAATACTTTTTTTGTGAGGACATAAAGCCCTGCATTCGCAATCCCTCTCTTGTTCCCGGGTTTTTCTCTTATCTCTTTTATCATCCCTTTCTCTGCGACTATTTCACCAAATCTTGAGAGGTCATCCACTTCTTTCCCTAAGACACATGAATCATGCTTTAGGCATCTCTCAATATCCTTTCTTGAAAAAAGATCATCGCCATTCATGACCAAGAACCTATCTTTCAAAAGTTCTTTTGCAGAAAGGAGCGCTCCTCCAGTACCATTGACCTCTTTTTGCGTGATATAATTCAACTTTATCTTCCCATACTTATCTTTGAACTTTTCTCTTATCATCTCTTCCTTGAATCCAACTATAAGGATAGCTTCATCAACAAGACCATCCAGTTGCGACAGATTATGTTCCAATATCGTCTTATTCATTATCTTTAGGAGAGGCTTAGGCCTTGTGACTGTCAACGGGTATGTCCTTGTACTTCTTCCTGCACAAAAAATAACTGCCTGCATGCTCATCCGACCTCTTTTCTTATCTCTGCCGCAATCCTATTCGCCAGCTTCTCAATCATGGCCTTATCCTTCCCTTCTATCATAACTCTTGCTTTCATCTCAGTCCCGCTGTATCTTATGAGGTGCCTCCCATTCTTACCCAAGATCTTTTCAGCCTCTTTTATTTCATCCATCACATTTTTCATCTTTTCAATAGGTTTTTTTTCCTTTACAATGACATTGATGATAACTTGAGGGAATTTCACCAATGGATTGAGTTCAGATAATCTTTTCTTCTTCTCTTTCATTATCCTTAGGACCTGAAGGCCTGCAATCATGCCGTCTCCAGTACTATTGAAATCTGAAAATATAACATGGCCAGATGCTTCTCCGCCTACATTATATCCTTTATCAAGCATCTCTTCTATCACATACCTGTCCCCATTCTGCACCCTCACTACATTCCCTTTGTGTTTCCTAAACAGCTCATCAAATGCAAGGTTTGTGTATTCTGTGACAACCACTGTATCTTTCTTAAGCTTCCCTTGCCTGAGGAATTCAAGACCTGCTATCGCCAAGATGAAATCCCCATCAAGGATGTTCCCCTTCTCATCAACCATTATTATCCTGTCTGCATCCCCATCAAGAGTTATACCTACGTCAGCACCATGCCCTAGGACTGCTGCTTTCAAGACTTCCGGGTGCAGGGCGCCGCACTCCAGATTTATGTTATTCCCATCAGGCTGGTTGTTCAATACGACAACTTCTGCACCAAGCTCTTTCAATATGTATGGGGCGACCTTATACGCTGCGCCATTAGCACAGTCGATGACAACCTTCAACCCTTTAAGCGAGATGTTATTTATGCTCGCTTTAGCAGATTCGATATATCTTCCCTTAGCGTCATCTATCCTATACGCCCTTCCTATGCTCTTTGAATCGACGTGCTCTGTATTTATGTCTTCAAACACTGCTTTCTCTATTTTTTCTTCTGTCTCATCTGGGAGCTTATGGCCTTTCTCATCAAAGAATTTTATCCCGTTATCGGTATATGGATTATGCGAAGCAGATATCATTATACCTGCGTCGACATTGAATGACCTTATCAGATGGGCCACTGTCGGCGTAGGGACCGGGCCTACTAAAAACACATCTGCACCCATGGATGTCAGACCGGCGGTGAGCGCGTTCTCAAGCATATATCCTGAAAGCCTTGTATCTTTCCCTATGAGAAAAACAGGCTTATCTTTTGTCTTTAGGACTTTTGCAGCTGCTTTTCCAAGCTTTAATGCAATCTCAGCAGTGATAGGATACTTATTCGCCTTTCCTCTAACACCATCTGTACCAAAGAGTCTCATGCTGGTTGTTTAAGATGTTTTATTTATATAGTTAATTCAAACGAAAGTTATAATTACCAACTAAATTAGGCAAAATATTGTTTTAATCTTTATTTTTTGAGATTATTGTCATTTATTTTTGCTAAATATCATGAATTTGTTTTAAATTAAATTAATTCGTTTATTTATCTCTTTTTTTGAAGTGTAGAATTATGAAAAACTATATAAATATTATAAGAAATCTTATAATAATGGCCTATATCGTGAAAGAAGAGAATGGAGAACTAATCTATAGCGATACGATGATTGTCGATTCGCCTGAATCGCTCAAGATAATAGATCATCCTATAAGGCTCAAGATACTCACTATGCTTGCAAAGAAGCCCATGTATCCTGCTGAGATCGCCAAAGAGCTCAAGATGCATGAACAGAAAGTCTATTATCATATAAAGCAGATGTCTATCTCAGGGATACTTGATGTCGTCGAGAAAAAAGAGATAAGGGGAACCATTGCAAAAAAGCTCTCGCCTAAGTTCCTGAATTTCTCAATATCCATATCAGAGGACTGGAAATCCCTCAGCAGCCTGATATCAAACAAAGAAGAGAGCGTGCAGAAATTCCTCTCTCCTTTCATAAAAAATGGGAAGCTGAATGCGAACATAGTCGTAGGCTCTCCTGATCCGCATGGGCCACATAAAGCAAGAGCAAGGGACGGGCACTATGCAATAGACCTGGCACTATTCCTTGGAAACTATGCAAAGATGAAAGAGAACTTCTCTACTCTCCTTGATGTAGATGTCAAACTCAAGGAATCAGGGAACCTAATCCTGGTAGGAGGGCCAGTCACAAATCTTGTAGTTGCGAAGATAAATGATTTCCTACCTGCAAAATTCTCAGATGAGAAACCTTGGGGAATAGTCTCAAAGAAGGCCAATTACACAGAAGAGAGCATAGGGATGATATGCAGGATGCCTAATCCATATAACCCTGAAAGCTTCATAATGCTCATTGCAGGGATAAGGTTCATAGGCACAAAAGCTGCAGTCCTCGCACTCACAAGATTCACCAAAGACACAATTTACAGATATACCGGACAAAAAGAATTCTATGCCATAGTGCAAGGCTATGACCTTGATGGGGATGGGAAGATAGACGAAGTAGAAGTGCTTGAATAATAATCCTATATGAATACCATCGCATATCCTATAAGGACCAATATAGATACAGGCACAAACATGCTTGTCATGCTGCTCATCATCTTTCTCTCATCTTTTGGCACAAGCGCCGGAAGGAGCAGCGATGAAGGAGAGAGCGCAAGGATCATCAAGGCATGCAGATAGATGATAGGGAAGCCGAATCTCATGAGCACCATGAAATACAATGCAAGCGAGAATATCACGGCGAAGAAATATCTTGTGATCACTAACCTAAGCGGACTTAAGAATGACTTAAAATCAAACTGCATGTCAATCCCTATAGAAAGGGCTATGAGAGTCACCATAGGGATGCTCAGCATCGTGAATGTCTGTATCAGCGTATCATAGAACAATGTCCCAGATAGATAGATATTGAGCTTTAGCGCATTCACAATCATCCCAGCGAACATAGCAAACAGTATAGGGATGCTGTCTTTCAGAGCAGATGATATTGATTTATCGCTGTGCTTTGCCAGCATCACCATTATGACTGTGAAAAAAAGCAATGCATTGCCAAGGTCAATGAGAGCTATCATGAAGATATTCGAGGCACCAAAGATCATCGAGAATATCGGGTATGCTATCATCCCGCCTTCAAATGTAGTCAATGCAAACTTGTAATATATGTCTTTCATCTTGAATATATATGCCAGGAGATGCCCAATCAAAAGCATCGCAAGAGCCAACGCAAATCCTACAAGAGGGAGCATCAGGAACTTAGACTCGAAATCTACTTCTAGGAATGCGATGAATAGGAATGCAGGAAGCACCAACCTAAATACAAGGCCGTTTATAGTATCTATCGTCTGCTGCGTGAAATCCCCTTTCCTCTTGAATACATAGCCAATCATCATCAGAATCACGAGAGCGAAACTCTTGGACAACATATTCAGATCCATACACGAACTATCTGTGCCAGCTATAAAAAGTTTTTTATACCAAGCAAAAAAAGGAATCATGATGAGACAGATAATATTAGCATCATCTTCGCCAAGAAGAAAAAGGCTACTAGAACCGCTCTTCTCAAACCTAAAAATACAGCCAAGCGACTTTGAAGAGAACAATTCAGAGAATATCTTACCGGCAAAACTTGCGATGAAGCATGCGCTGGGGAAAGCAAGAGAGGTTGCTTCAAGGAACAAATCAGGGATAGTCATAGGAGCAGATGCATTTGTCGTGCTTGATGGAAAAGTGCTTGGGAAGCCAAAGGATGAAGAGGATGCTTTTGAGATGCTAAAGAAACAGAACGGAAGATGGACTGAAGTGATATCCGGCGTCGCAGTCATCGACATCGATAATGACAAAGAATATGCGGAATATGAACTTACAAAAGTCAAGATGAACAAGATGACTGATGAGGAGATTCTGGCATACATCAATACAAAAGACCCTATGGATAAGGCAGGAGCATTCGGTATGCAGGACAAGGGAGCTGTGTTTGTAGAGAAGATAGACGGCTGCTTCTCAAATGTCGTCGGGCTCCCATTACCATTACTCAGAAAGATGCTTAAAAAAATCGGAATAGAGGTGTTCACATGAAAACGCTAATTACAGGAGCAAGTTCAGGCATTGGGTATGAACTGGCAAAGATAATGTCAAATGAAGGGCATGAACTGATACTTGTCGCCAGAAGGAAAGATAGATTAGAAGAATTGAAAAAACAGCTCAAGACAAAGACAAAGATAATCCAGATGGACCTATCAGACATAAAAAATGCTGAAAAATTATATTCCTTACTAAAGAAGGAAAATGTAGAGATATTGGTTAACAATGCAGGGTTTGGCCTGAACGGAAAGTTCATCGAGACGGATATGGCAGCTGAGATGGAAATGATAGACCTTAATGTGAAAACTCTTGTCATATTATCAAAGCTTTTTTCAAAAGACATGGTGAAAAAGGGAAGCGGGAAGATAATGAATGTAGCTTCAGTCGCAGGGTTCATCCCTGGACCTTATATGAATATATATTATTCTACAAAAGCTTTTGTCCTAAGCTTCTCTGAGGCTCTGGCTGAAGAGCTCAGTGGGAGCGGAGTCACTGTCACTGTCCTCTGTCCGGGGATGACCAAGACAGAATTTGATAAAGTGGCCAAGATAAAGAATGGGATGTTCAAATACGGCATGAGCGCAGAGAAAGTGGCGATGCTAGGCTATAAGGCGATGATGAAAGGGAAAAGAATAGAGATCACAGGATGCATGAATAAACTAAGCGTGTGCCTGAGGAAGTTTGTACCCAGGTGCCTGATGACAAGGATCGTTGCAAAGATCCAGTCAGTCTGAACGAATATTGATTATTAACTACTCTATAATAGTAAAAATTTAAATATAAGTTAGGTTTTTTTCTTATATATGGGCTATCATGACTTTGAAACATTGGAAAATAAGCTGGCAAGCCAATCCTTTACAGTCGAACTCACGGCAAAAGAGCTTAATATGTATCTTGCAATTGCATCAGCTTTTGCACCTCATGAATCCTATGATGCAAATTATATGGGCCTTAAATTCTATAGGGCAATAACCCGGATGATTGATCTAGGCCTAATCAAGAAAAAGAAGAACAGCAAAAGCCAGGCAGCAGAATACCAATTAGGAGAAAGAACTTCAAACAAGTTCAAAAGGCTCGCTAACCTTAACCACTCAGCTGAAAGAAGATTCAACCTCTATGACAAGATAGCTGAGGCATATGCATCAATCGGGAATCCTCATTTCACAAAGAGAGAAATGGTCAAGCATTTCAGAGATGGGATAAAAGAAATGATGAGATACGGCATCATACAGGAATTGCCAGAGGAAGAAGGCAGGAGATATGTATGCAAAAAAAAGATGCAGGCGACTAAGTTCAATCCATGCGACGGCATGTATTCCTATAAATCCAAGTAGGCATCAGGTCAATTATTTAGTTAAACTGAGCGAATCAATCAGTATAAATTATTTTTACTTTATGCCCTTCCTCTTCAGCCTCTATCCTGCATACATCAAGTATCTCCGCATCAAGATTCTCCCTCACTTTCTCTTTAGAGTATCCTCTTTCCTCTAGTCTTCTCTTCAGCTCTTTCAGACTGCATTTCGTGATGTAGCAGACATCCACATATTTCTTTGACAGGTAATGTGAAAGATGAGAATCAATCACTATATCATTATCCTTTTTTATAATCTCAATCAACACTTTGTTCAATCTCTTTACGTCGATTATCTTGGCGTCCCTATCTTTATCAAGACCTTCTGACAGCCCATGCTCTTCTATTATCTTATTCACATCAATATATTCCAGGCCATTCTCCTTTGCAAGTTTTTTTGCAAAAGTAGTCTTCCCAGTCCCAGGAGTACCTGATACGATGATTGCCATAAGGAGATATATCAGAAGGCTATATTTAAATCATATACAAAAAACTATATAAATCCGATTATAATTAAATGACGCAGGTGATACTATATGCTTAAGATGAAAAAACTATCAGAATGCTACGACATGAAGGTCTTTACTGATGAAGGAGACTACTTTGGAGATGTCGATGAACTAATAATCCAAAACAACAGGATATCAGGATGGAGAGTCAGAGCCACAAGGAACTCATTCCTAACGCAAGTTTTGGGGAACGCAAAAGGAGTAGTTGTCCCGCATACCCTAGTCAAAAGCATGGGAGACATCATGATTGTCAGCAGGTCTGCTGTACCTTCATATGATCCGGAAGCTGAAGAATAATTTTTTCTAATATTTTCTTGTCCTATATCTTGTCATGTAATACTTCAACAACCTTTAACACACTTTTTTTGAGTGATTCATTTTTTGGTATTACTCAGAAGAGCCAAATAAGATTCAAACCAAACTGGCCAGAACAAAACCTAGAAAAGTTGCTTCCCTAAGAAAGTTTGGACGCAAACAGTTTGTTGGACACAGTCCGTTTGTTAAGTTAGAGCCCCTTGTTCTTAGGAAAGCAAGCTGGAAAGAATGACGCATATTTATAAATCTTCCTTATCTCCTAAATGCTATGACCAATGTCAGCAAGGAGAAGTTCAAGATATACAAGAATGTGTTCGATGAATTCACTCTCCAGACCCTCTTCAAACTGAGCGTGCAGGAGCATTTCGATGAACTCCTTTCCCCAGTAAAGATCGGGAAAGAATCAAACATATTCCTTGCAGAGACAAAATCTGAGGATTTCGTGATCGTCAAGATATACCGGCTTCAGTCGTGCAATTTCAACAAGATGTATTCCTATATCAAGTCGGATCCAAGGTTCATGAACCTCAAGAACCAAAGGAGGCAGGTGATATTCAAATGGGTACAGAGGGAATTTAGGAACCTATTGACTTCGCGTGAAAAAGTAAGCGTGCCTACACCCATAGCTTTTGCAAACAATGTCATTGTCATGGAGAGCATAGGAGGAAATATACCTGCGCCACAGCTGAAAGACGCTGTCCCTACAGACATGAAAGCGTTCTCAGACAAGCTATTCATCTGCATGAAAGACCTTTGTTCACTAGGGCTTGTGCATGCCGACCTCTCTGAATTCAACATCCTGAATTACAATGAAAGGCCATATTTCATAGATTTCTCGCAGAGCACTAGCGTTAAGGATGGCAATGCACTTGAATACCTCAAAAGAGACCTGCATAATATCGACCATTTCTTCCAAAAAAAGGGGTTCAAGATCGATTCTGAAAGATGGCTAAGCGAGATGAAAAAGGAAATCATTAAATACCACTAGTTTCTAATCAGCATCAGGTGAGTTTATGGCAGAAGATACTTCAAAAGAAGAACAGATAGGTTTTCATAAGGGCGCTTTATCTACATTAGCTAAGGAAAGACAGGAGATGCTCAAATTGGTAGGCGTAGTTGAACAGCTCATGCAGATGCATGTCAAGGCCCTCCAGGAATTAGGCGTGGACCTGCAGAAGATGGCAGAAGAGTCCCAGAAGAAGGGAGATAAGCCAATCGAAGATATCGTCCAGAAAGAGAGCAGAAAGAAATAATAATGAAATTTTTTATTTTTGGCCATCCTAATCTCTTAGGCACGCATAGGAATACCTTTGAATTCACCAAAGAGAGCAGTCTTACAAAAGAAGGGGATTGCATCATAGGAGTGAACTGCGATTTCTCATCAGATGAACTCAGGGCAACTATAGCTAAATTCAACAGGCTTAAAATCAAAATAAGCTCAAAACAATTAACTGAAGAGATAACCTGTGATGTGAACAAGGATTTTTCTGATGAACATGAGATTGTCATAAGAAAGACAGGTTTCTTATCAAAAAGGACACTTGGCATCAATGCAGACAAGGCAGCAAAAGACTTAAGCAGGGAACTAATACGAAATATCAAAGAATCAAACGGCGAAGTGGAGATAATAGGTGCATGAGGAAATGAAAAAGGCAATGAACAACAAAGAAGCGAAAGAGTTCCTTGATAATGTGCAGAGCTTTGGCATCGACAAGAAAAGCAGGCTTGAGAAGGATGATGATATCATAATAATAGATGGTGTGCCAAGCTTCTTCTACCTCGATTCCAAGCTCATACCTACACTCAAGATGCTGATGACAAAAAATAGCCTAAAAAAAATAACAGTGGACATGGGCGCAATACCCTTTGTCATAAAAGGCGCGGATGTCATGAGACCGGGCATAAAGATGATTGAAGAAAACATCAGCAAAGATGAATATGTCCTTGTGGTAGACGAAAAATTCTCCAAACCTCTCTCTGTAGGAAAAGCATTGTTCCCTACTGAAGAGATGAGAGAACTAAAGAACGGAAAGGTCATCAAGAATATCCATTATGTAGGGGATAGGATCTGGAATTACAACTAACTTTCACTTTTTAGTGGTACTTTGGGATAGATTTTTAAATAAATTGAATTCTTCGGAATCATGCCTAACAGAATAGGGACACATCCTGATATAACAAAGTCAGGCAAATCTCTGGATACTTTAATCGCAAGGATATTTGATCTTCGGGTAGATTATCAGCTTGGGCAAAGCATCAATCCTCT
>JAMPXQ010000121.1 GCA_023701075.1 Candidatus Woesearchaeota archaeon | reverse complement strand
GCATGCCAGATAATCGAGATTGTGAAGAAGATTGATCCAAGAAGCGGAGAGACAATCCAGGAGAAACCAGACTTCTTGAAGAATGGAGACGCTGCAATCGTGAAGATCAGGCCAACAACACCGCTTGTCATTGAGAAGCAGAAAGACATCCCACAGTTGTCAAGATTCGCAATCAGGGATTCAGGAACAACAGTTGCAGCAGGCATGTGCATCGATGTTGTTGCTAAAGCGATGAACTAGGTGTATTAAATGCAAAAAGCCCGAATCAAGCTAGCCAGTATGGATATAAACCAGATAAATGCAGTTTGCGCTAGCATCAAAGATATAGCTGATAAGACTGGTGTAGAGATAAGGGGCCCAATACCTCTTCCGACAAAGAAACTGCGCGTGACCACAAGGAAAAGTCCAGATGGCGAAGGCGCTGAGACATGGGAAAGGTATGAGATGAGGATCCACAAGAGACTCATTGATTTGGGAATTGACGAAAGAGCTCTAAGACTAGTCATGAGAGTTCAGATACCAGACGGTCTCAATATCGAGATCGAGATGGTCAGCATTTAGTTTTATATATAACTTTTTTTTCTTGTTTTTCTATGGATTATGTTCCAAAGTTTGATCCTCATGGATACACGGTCTATGATGGGGCCAGCACAATCGGTAGGATAGATGGTGATGGTAGTTTCAGCATATTTATCAAACCGGATTACAATATCCCTGTGTTTCAAGATCTCGTCGATTTATTAGAGCAAGAAAGGCATCTTAATCCAAATCTTGAGAATGAGCTTATTGGTCACACAGCATATGTCAGATTATATGATAATAAGAGCTATGAACCGGATAGTGTGCCTTATAAATTAGGATATGATGGGACAGCAGCTCTTGCCACATTGATAGATAAGATCTGGGGTGTCTTAGACCTAGAGTTGTTTAGGCTGATTGAGACATATAATCCATCCTATATCATACCTGGAAGGGGAGCATCAGGCAAGATTATAATAGATAAGTCTGCTGGTGGTATGATCTATCTTAATACAGAGATAATATATCCGCTTCATTTCCTTTATACTCAGCCAGGTGAGAGGATGGATTTAAAACTTGCAGCAGATATCATCTCTAGCAGACATACTCTTCAGTTTGAAGTGATAGAAGATGATCCGACTTTAAGGATATTTAAGGATTTTATCGGCAAGCTAGATTTTGGTGAAGACGGGTAGTATTCCTTCATTTAGTCATACTTAATATTTTTCTAGGATGATTAGCCTAACAAACTATTTATATGATCACTTTATCCAAAGTCCTATGGAAGAAAAACCAGTCATCCTTGTGAGGAAGTTTGCAGAGACTTCTCCAAAATTCGGCAAAAACCCTAAAGATAGGACAATGGAGGAACATATCTCACTAGGTATAATCAACGTAGATAAGCCAGAAGGCCCTACAAGCCATCAGGTATCAGCTTATGTCCAGCAGATTCTAGGGATATCAAAGTCAGGGCATTCAGGGACTCTGGATCCAAATGTCACAGGTGTCCTTCCGGTAGCTCTTCTAAAAAGCACTAAGATAGTCCAGACATTGTTGCTTTCAGGAAAAGAATATGTCTGCCTCATGCATCTACATCACCCTGTCCAGGAATATGACTTATATAAGGCATTTGAGAAGTTCACAGGGACAATAACGCAGCTTCCGCCGATAAAAAGCTCAGTGAAGAGGCAGTGGAGAGACAGGGAGATATATTATATTGATGTTCTGGAGATAAAAGACCAGGATGTCCTCTTCAAGGTAGGATGCCAGGCAGGCACTTATATCAGGAAACTGGTCCATGATATCGGTCAGGAACTCAAATGCGGAGCGCATATGGCAGAACTAAGGAGGACAAAAGCAGGTCCTTTCACAGAAGAGAACCTCTATTCGCTCCAAGATATATCCGATGCATTCTATTATTATAAGAAACATGGGAATGAGAAATTCCTAAGGAAGGTCATCCAGCCGATAGAGAATGCAGTGCAGCATCTAAAAAGGGTCTGGATAATGGATACGACAGTAGATAGCATCTGCCATGGTGCTTCTCTTGCTGTCCCTGGCATCTCCAAATTAGAGAAAGGCATCGAACGTGGAGATATAGTGGCCATATTCACCTTGAAAGATGAACTGGTGAGCTTTGGTGAATCGATAATGGATACAAAAGCCATGATGGGAGAAAAAGGCCTTGCAGTGAAGACAGATAAGGTCGTCATGGAACCGCACGTCTATCCAAGGATACAGTGAACAACCTCTCAAATAGTTTTAGTGTCTACTACACCACAAATATATTGTAACTACTACATAGTAAAGTATAAATATTAGTTCTAGCTTGAATCGGATATGAAAGATTTTTCAGAGTGGTTAGGAGAATTCAATGCTTATTTGGAAACTTCTTTTGTAAGTCCTCTTACTGTCCATCGTATGGCAGAGTCAATTGAGACTTCAGCTCAATTAGAAAAGTTTTATGCAGCGCTTGATGCTGCATCTTATCGCCTAGGTTCCAAATCCACTGGATTAGATGATGTGGTCGTTAAGTTAAAAAGAGGAGAATGGGTAACAGATTATGGGTTTCATCATACTGATTTAGGATTTTGGCCAAGGTACTATAAAGGTTTTTTAGAGCAAGTTGGCCTTTTTCAGAGTCCGATAAAAAAACCAATCTATGATTTAGAGGTTGGAGATATAGTTGAAGCACAGATAGGATCTGCACTGGAAGAGAAATGGCCTTTATATATTGGCAAAAGAAAAGGTACATTAGACTGTGTGACTTGCGGAGCCAGGACCAAGGAACTTGACCTTTTGGCAGACCCTGGGTTTACTGGCATTTATGCAATGATTTCAGGTATTAATGAAGAAGGCAACAGAATTGATTTAAGTTACATTGCATTTAACCCTAGAAAAAACATTACACAAAAACAAGAGGAATCTCATTTGACAATCCATGGAGACCAAGTTACGGGGAAATGGGAGATGATGTCAAAAAGAATGGGTGCTGCAAGAGTTGTAGGAAAAGTAGATATGGTTCTGGATCTGGCAAGAAATGCATATCTGCCGCCGGTTGAAATGGTCAACGGCATAATATTTCAGGAATTACCTTATAATAAAGACCTTAAAGGATTCTTTTTGGAAACAGTGAATTGCGGTTCATGTTCAAATCATTATTCTGTAGTAAGACAAGGTCAAGATGTCAAGTTTCAATTTATACCACCCCAAATTATCTATTCAGAATGACTATTTTTTAGTATGCATCTAGTTCTGAACTAATGCACATGACTTCAACTGGGTTTAAACCTATCAACAGATATTTTAAATACCCCATCTTCTCAATCCTTATCAAGATACATTTATCGAAGGGAGGTATAGATATGAAACGAATACTTATTGCAAGCATGTTACTCTTGCTTTTGATAGCATGCACACAAAAACCGATTGAAAATACAGGCAATGCTCCTGATAATGGCTTAGAGACAGGAAGCATTGGTCTGACAGCGACTGACGAACTGAAGAAATTTGATTCCAAAGCAGAGATAATTGAGTATCTCAAAGAGAACCAGGCATCAGGCGGGAATAATTACTTCAATGGCTTTAGGCGCGGAGGAGTGATGGCTCTTGCAGAAAGCGCAGCTATGGATGTAAAGACGATGGGGTCATCACCAAGTTCAGCCCCTTCACCAAGTGCAGGAGATTATTCTACGACAAATATCCAGGTCAAAGGTGTAGATGAAGCAGATTTCATAAAGAATGATGGGAAGTATATCTACATGGTCGCAAATAACAAGTTGGTGATTGTGAAAGCATTCCCGGCAGACCAGGCAGAGATTGTCTCAGAGACGAATATCAAAGGATACCCTACAGAACTGTTCTTGAGCGGGGATCAGGTCATAGTCTTTGCGAATTACAATGATGAGGTCATGGGTTTCAATGAATATGATGCAATACCTAGGCCGATGTATGAGCAGAAGACCAGGGCGATAGTATTTGATGTCTCAGATAGGGAAGACCCAGAAGTGAAATATGATTTCGATATCAAGGGAAATTATGTCACAAGCAGGATGATTGGGGATTACATCTATTTTGTAGCGCAGGATCCAGTATATTACTATGGGCCTTTCATTGATACACCTGTCCTTAGGGAATCAGGGAAAGTTATGATACGCCCGCCAGTCT
>JAMPXQ010000120.1 GCA_023701075.1 Candidatus Woesearchaeota archaeon | reverse complement strand
CACGTTCAGGTTTTCAGAGAAGTCAATACCTATGACTGAATACATAAATGTCCGGAAAAATAAGTAATATAAAAATGAAAGCTAAATCAGATCTCAAACTTGAGCTCTCTTCCCTTGATGTTCATCAGCATCTTCTCTAAGAGTTCCTGCGGACTTAGCCCGAACTTCACTATGCCATCAAGAGTTCTCAGTGCGACAGTATCATTCTCGACTTCTTTTTCTCCTACAGTCAGCATTATAGGAACCTTTTCCAGCTGGGCATCCCTAACTTTCCTAGGTATTGATTCTGTCCTGTTATCAAGTTCGACCCTTATGTCTGCTTCATCAAACATCTGTCTTAATTTTTCACCATGTTCATCGAATTTCTGCGAGACAGTCATTATCTTCACCTGCACCGGTGCAAGCCAGAGCGGGAATTTCCCTGCAAAGTGCTCTATCAAGAATCCGATGAATCTTTCATGTGTCCCTAATGGAGCTCTATGGATGACTACAGGGATATGGTCCTTGCCGTCTTCTCCTGTGTATTTCAATTCGAACTTTCCAGGCATGAACAGGTCTATCTGGTTGGTTGAAGCAGTGAAGACTTTTCCTATCGCTGATTTCACCTGGAAATCAATCTTTGGACCATAGAATGCTGCTCCGCCTATCTCTACTTTATACTTGACGCCTGATTTATCCATGGCTTCTCTCATCAGTGATTCAGCCTCTGCCCACATCGCATCATCTCCATGATACTTGTTGCTTGTCGGATCCCTTAAAGCCAGCTCCATCCAATATTCAGTTATCCCAAGCTTCTTGTAATAATATTCATGGAGTCTTATGACATCTATGAATTCCTTGACTGCCTGGTCTTTACGGCAATATATATGAGCATCATTCATCTGCATGCCTCTCACTCTCATGAGACCAAACAGTGTTCCTGATGGTTCATACCTGTGGCACCAACCGTATTCTGCCACTCTTAATGGCATGTCCCTATAGCTTCTTGTCCTGCTCTTGAATACCATGTGGTGAAAGGGGCAGTTCATGGGTTTTATGTAATACTTTTCTCCTTCTACAATCATCGGTGAAAACATGCTTTCTGTGTAATGAGGAAGGTGTTCTGATGTCAAGAAAAGATTCTCTTTTGTCAGGAGAGGGGTTGTGACTCTTTGATATCCCCATTTCTTTTCAGTCTCTTTGCCCCATCTCTCCAGTTCTTCTTTTATCAAATTCCCTTTTGGAAGCCAGATGACAAGGCCAGGGCCTATCTCTTCTCTCACTTCAAATATGTCAAGCTGCTTGCCTAGTATCTTATGATCTCTTTTCTTCACTTCTTCTAGAAAATTCAGATGGGCAGCAAGCTCTTTCTTGTCTCCAAATGCTACTCCGTATAGCCTTGTCAGCATCTTGTTCTTTGAATCCCCTCTCCAGTATGCGCCAGCTACACTCAGGAGCTTTATGTGCCCTATTTTCCCGGTCGATGTGACATGAGGGCCTCTGCAGAGATCCACGAATTCATCTCCTGTAAAGTATACTGTCGCTTTCTCTCCTTTGGCTTTTATTTCACCTAGCCACTCTTCTTTGTACTGATTGCCAGAGAAGAGCTTTTTTGCCTCTTCTATTGATATCTCTTTCCTTGTTATCGGAAGGTCTTTCTTGACTATCAAATCCATCTCTTTCTCTATGATTTCAAAGTCATCAGGAGTGAATGCCCTTTCAGATTCGAAATCAAAATAGAAACCTTCATCTGTTGAAGGGCCCATGGCCATCTTGACTTTCCCAGGGTAGAGTTTTAATATTGCCTGGGTGAGCACGTGCTCTGCAGAATGCCACGCTACTTTTTTCCCTTCCAAGTCTTTGTATGTGAGAATCCTGATCTTTGCATCTTTCTCTATAGGTTTATTTAGTTCATAAAGCTCTTCATCAACCATCACAGCAAGGGCTGCCTGCGCAAGTCTTTCTCCTATTGATTTTGCAATATCTAAGCCGCTTGATCCTTTCTTATATTCCCTAATCGATCCATCTGGAAGCTGTATTTTTATTGTCATGTAACCACCTTGTGTTTATTTTGAAATGAATGTGAATTAAAAAGATTTGCCAATGAAGTGCATCTAGCACGTCAACGTCGTCGTATCTCTATTCAGAATGAAAAGGATGAATTCCTCAAATTCGCTGTAGTAGTTGAACATAACGGGTTATGAAAGCAGGGTAATATTTAAAGCTTTTCACAAGATTTATTAACCCCTCTTCCTCTGGTCTTAGGATAGGTGATATACATATGAAACTTAAGATAGGTGTCATGGGTTCTGCTGCCAAAGTCAATGATCCTCTCCTCAAAGAGAAGGCGAGGGAAGTTGGAAGGGAGATTGCAAGGCATAATTGCATACTCCTGAACGGAGCGACAACAGGCATGCCGCAGGAAGCTGCAATAGGCGCCAAGGAAGAGGATGGCTTTGTCATGGGGATATCTCCCGCAATGGACCTATATGATCATATCAATAATTGGAAACTGCCACATAAAGAATATGATATCATTGCCTATACCGGCTTTGGATTCAACCTTAGGAACATATTAAATATCAGGAGTTCAGATGCAATCATATTCCTTAGGGGGTCGCTTGGCACACTCAATGAGTTCACCATAGCTTTTGAAGACAGCAAGGTGATAGGTGTCTTAGAGGAGATGGGCGGAATCTCTTCTTTCATCGATGAGATTGTCAATATCGCAAAGAAAGAGACCGGTGCTGTCATCATATATGATAAGGACCCAAAGATACTGCTAAGGAAACTCATCAATGAAGTGAGCAAGAGGAACAAGCAGCCTAAGAAGTATGATGTGAAGGGATGATCAACTCATACTTTGCCTATACGATTCTATTAATGTAGGATTTATATTTTTCCAAATCTCTTCAAAGATTTTTTTTGGGCTCTCATCGAATCTATCATCTATAACATCGTCATATGCAGATGCGATGATCCTATCAGGCTGATAAATCGTATTCATCGTGACAATGTAATATTCTGGATCACGTGCCAAATCATTCAAACCATAAAACATAATATCCCTTATCCTCGTCCTAAATGATTTTGTCATTGTTTCATAGAAATCTATGAAACCGGCAGCTATCTTTCCCTTTAATCCATTAGTATCCAATCCAGAACAAGGCGCCAAGAAAAAATCAAGCGACCTTGCAACCATACTTGGTCTTTCCTTTGAATCATCTATTAAATAACCTTCGGAATTAGAGCCATGAAACAGACAAGCAGAATAAGATATCTCTCTTTTAATCTTGCTTAAGATCGGTTTAACATACACTCTATCCATAAATGGCGCTTCTACATCCCTAATTGTCACATCATTCCCATCAAAATGGATGTTCCCAAAGTGGACATCATGCAGTCCAAACATATAGATGAATGCTAAAGACCTGCCAATGCCATAACAAAATCCTTCTGTGGATGAAGCAACTAAAGGAACACTGCTAAGCTCTTCTAATGTCGGTCCATCAACCATCTCGCTCATTACCCAGCTGTTTTTTCTATCCTTATCATCTGTAACACTTATTGTATTAGGATGAGGGAGGCCCAATTCTGCCTGGATTTTTTCTACTGTCTTCTCAGTTTTTGCCCTGGAACCATATACATGAGTAATATCTCCATGAGATGCAATCGGAAAATTCCATTTGTCAGGTTTAATTATAAAATGCTCAGAGACATCTGCTTTTGCAAATAATGTCTTGCCTTCATATGTCTCTGCTCTCAAGACTAAGTCAGTCGTCTCATCAATATCTGGATGCATCCTAATGTAACTTGAGATATTATAGGCATTGCTTCCTATAACAATCGGTTGCTTTGCTAATTTCTGGAATTGGTTCAGGAGAAAATCTGTAGATGCCCATGGGTCAGATTCTACAGCTTCTTTAAATCTTCTATCGATTGTTATTTGGTCTTCTTTGGAAACCATATTACTCCTAAAAAGTGATAATATATAAACCTTATTGTCTCTCGACACTAACCTGACAGCCAGTTTTTGGCAGGTTGAAATTTTTTCCCTTGCATAAGGCATCTAAGTCTTCCACTGAGGATACCATGATTCCAATATCTGCTGTTGTAAGTTCATGGTTTGTACCTCTAACCAAGGTAAATGCGCTGACTACTTCACTTATCACTTGTCCCATCATCAGGTTGCCAGATGAAGCAACGGACTGCCCTAATTGAGATTCAGT
>JAMPXQ010000119.1 GCA_023701075.1 Candidatus Woesearchaeota archaeon | reverse complement strand
TTTTTAGCCTACTTCATCTCAGCAATCCTGCTTGTATATTCACTTGCAATAATCCGGTATTCACTTGTCATCAGGCTTGTGAAAGTCGGAAGGATAGGTGAATTATTCAGGACGCTCAAGCAGTTTGGCGAGTATCCTGTAAGCATATATAGCCCATTCATATCCTCTATCCTAAGATATGTCTTCCCTTTGGCTTTGATATCCTATTATCCCAGTAAAGCAGTCCTTGAGACCATGTTTGAGCCATGGCCGATGTTATCAGTACTGATAATCACTATATTTGCAGTCTTGTTTTGGAATGATACTTTAAAAAAATATACCAGCGCAGGTGGATGAAGATGATAGAAGTCAAAGATCTGAAGAAGCATTTTCGCACATTCAAAAAAGAACAGGGCCTAAAAGCCTCAATAAAATCCTTGTTCCATAGGGAATTTGTAGATGTGAAGGCCCTTGATGGCATCTCACTTGACGTGAAGCAGGGTGAGATAAGAGGGTTCATCGGACCGAATGGAGCAGGGAAATCGACGACTATAAAGATACTCTCCGGAGTCCTTTATCCTACCTCCGGATATGTAAGCGTCAATGGATTCGAGCCTTGGAAACAGAGAGAGAAGTACGTCAAGAACATAGGAGTGGTATTCGGGCAGAAGCAGCAGCTCTGGCTTGACCTGCCTTCTGTTGATACATTCCACCTCAATAAAGAGATATATGACATCCCTCAGGAGCTGTTCACTAAGAATCTCGATTACTTTGTGAAGCTGTTTGACCTGGAAGATATAATAAGAAGGCCTGCCCGCCAATTGTCACTTGGAGAGAAGATGAAGTGCGAACTTATCGCAGCGCTTCTCCATGACCCTAAGATAGTCTTCTTGGATGAGCCGACAATCGGACTGGATGTGCTTTCAAAAGAGAAGATAAGGCAGTTCATAAAGAAAGTGAACAAGGACAAAGGGATAACATTTCTCCTTACAACACACGATCTTGATGACATAGAGAACCTGTGCCAGAAGATCACTATAATCAACCAAGGCAAGATAATCTATGACGACACTCTCCAGAAGATAAAGGCAGAGATAGACACAAAGATACTTGATGTCAAATTCTCAAAAGCATTGAAGGAATACAAGGTCCCTGAAGGCATAAAGATACTGAATAAAGGCGACATGGAGATAAAGATAGAAGTGGACAAGAAAAAGCATAAAGTAGACGAGGTCATAGGATACATACTCAAGCATTATGCGATAAATGACATAAATGTCTCGAACCCTGAGATAGAGGATATCATTAAGAAGATATACTCTCAAAGCAAATGATCTTTGGATATTTGCTTATTTTTTCTTAATTATTATGGTATAAAGATTATTCGAAAATCCCGTACCTTTGCTGTATCAGGGCTAAGCTTTAATATAACTTTTTTTTCTGGCAGTAGATGCAATTGAGAGACAAAGGATGGCTGACCCATAGCGGCATGACCGATGGGCCGACACCAAAAAACATCATCAATTTCCTGAGATTTGCATATCATGAGAAACAGCTCAGGGAAAAGGAAGCCCCGCTCGATGATTGGCTGGAGACCATAGGCATAGCTCCGTACGGAAAGTTTGATGCATACGGCAAGTACATCTCAGGAGATTTTAATCTTGATCTTATCAGCAGCATCAAGCAGAGTTCAAGGTATCAGGACGGATATTGGCATACTGATATGCCTCATCCAAAAGGTCAAAAAGAACCTATGACTATCCTTCATCTTACAGACCTGCATATACGTAAAACAAAGGCTAAAAGATTCATAAATCTGCACGAGAAACTGCTGGGTAGGCAATATGATATTGTAATAATTACAGGCGACATAGTGCATGAATGCCAAGATGATTTGACCAAAGGGCCATTGAGCCTGCTTAGGGATATCGATTCAAAGCATAAGCTGTTCGTAAGAGGCAACCATGACGGTCACACTTGGGCTGACAGCCAGAAAGTATCAGATATCCTGGAGTCGGAAACAGGATTCAAGGACATAAGCTATTTGGTCGAGACTATAGATATGGACGGATATAATATAGGGATATCAGGCATACCTGATAGGTCATTATACAAGACAAGCCCATATTTCAAGGAAAGATCGTGGAAAAGAGCGATATATGATAGCCTTCCTCTGCTTGAGAAGAGCGATTTTAGGATAGGCGCATTCCATAGGCCATGCGATGTCTTTGGAGCGTTCGAAGAGAACGGCAAAAGCTATCTTATATCAGACGATGCATATAACCTTATCCTTGCAGGCCACATACATGAATATGGGCTGAACATAAAGGGCTTCAATGCAAAATTCTGGCTGGGATTCCATGGAGTGGATGACGGATTGAACAACCATAAAGGAGGATATATGATGCCTTCAGAAGAGACAATATTCTCAGTAGGCCCGGGGTCCCTTGAGATGATATATCTAAGGCTGCCTATAATCCGGACATACATACCGCTCTTTCCAAGGTTCGGGGTTAGGAAAGCCGGCGGGGAAGTGCTGACGATTTATAAAAAATAATCAATCGAAAGAATTAAAGATTTAAGACTGTAAAAATCTGCAAGTAATACATCAAATTTATAAATAACTAATTTTTTTTCACCTTCTAGTGGATACAATGCAAGTAGATTATAAAACAATCAAATCTTTGGATCTGGATGCGAGACAATTAGATAGTCTTCTCGATCTTTATGATGCATGCTATGGGGAAAAAAGTGCATCATCACCGTTCATAAAGATGCTGGTTGCAGATAGGAATCCTGAACCTTGGTTATGGAAAAATCTTGGAAAAAATAAGGATAAGAGCACTATTGCATTGGCTATGGTTGGAGAAAAAATTGTTGGTTCAACTGCATATATAGCGCACGATGCAATCACAAATGGAATTAGAGGGTTTATATTGCAGTCTAACGACACTATGGTTCATCCGCAATTTAGAGGCCAAGGGATTTTCCAGACTTTATTCCAGGAGCTGAACAGGTTCAACTCTGATAAGGGAATAGATTATTTCTATTCATTCCCTAATGCATTAAATCCCAGGGTTAGGCATCCGGAAAATTTTTCGACATCAATATACGCGAATGTGCCTTTTGTAGTCAGATCTTCAAGCGTGCAAAAGCTGCCTAATGAAATAATCCAATTATCAAGCTTTGATGGCGTTGATTCCTTATGCCAAGATGTTGAATATGAGACTGGATTGATAAAGAACCAGGAGTATCTTGCTTGGAGATATTTGTCAAATCCCCACAATAAAACAAACTATGAACTGATAGGGATAAATGATAAAGGTTCGCTCCTTGGTGTTGCAGTCTTAAAGATGTACCAGGAAAAAGAAATGATGAAAGGGCAGATAGTTGAACTGGTATCTAGCAATCCTGATGTTACTGAGACATTGATTACTGGTGCAGAATCCATGCTTCATGATAGAGGTGCTGATGAGATCTCAATTTTTATGTATGGAAACACCCACCATAAAAAAGTCTTGGAGCAAAGAGGGTATTCTGATAGGCCTGGAAGCACATATCTTGTCTTTGGAAGGGTAAATGGCGCAGATACATGTTCATTATTAAATTCTAAGGTATATATCCAGATGGGCGATAACGATGTATTCTAAAAGGTGCATGATATGTCATTATTAGCTTCATTGGCAACAGCAGTATACAATTTATTTGATAATGAGACTACAAATAAAGAGAATGCGAGGTTGCATAATTATACTGTAAGTGCTGTGATTCCGGTCTTTAATGAGATAACTAGTTTAAAAGATACGGTCATTCATGTGTTGAATCAAGACTATCCTAATTTAAGAGACATATATCTGCTAGATGACAGGTCTACTGATGGGACGACAGAACTATGCAGGGAGATAGCACTAAATTGGGAACAAGAGAGAACTATATATCATGTATTAGCTCCAGAGAACAGAGGAAAAGCGGCAAATATCAGTGCGCTGCTACGCAATCCTAATTATTCCTTAAGTGACATATTGTGGTTTATTGACAGTGATATCAGGGCACATCCTCACCAGGTTTCTGCACTGGTTGATTATTTTGACACAGAAAAAGTAGCTGCAGTAACAGGCAGATGCTGGCCAATGGATCCTGTAGAAGACAAAAATTTGATAAAAGACAGCTTAATGGATTTGGTAAACGAATTTGGTCACCAGATAAGAACCGGGAAATTTGACAGAAGAAAGTTGGCCGATGAATGGGAAGAATACACTTCAATTATGCAACC
>JAMPXQ010000118.1 GCA_023701075.1 Candidatus Woesearchaeota archaeon | reverse complement strand
GAATCCTCATGGAAAGAAGAACCAAGAAAAAAATAATGAACTTGCCAGGGGTCTTATCAATCCATAACTCTCGCAGATTCATCCCTTTGGAACCCCTAAAGCGGCTTGATGAGCTTGCATTCCCTACTTTCCTGGAATTTGACCTAAGCAAATATGAGAACAAAGACACAATCCACATGATAACCAGCAGAGGATGCCTCTACAGATGCAATTTCTGCTTCGACTGGACACAGCGAAAGCATTATTCTTATAGGACCGCAGAGAACATCCTCCAAGAGATTGAATCACATCTAGCCAACCATCGCATAAGAAAATTCCTGTTCCGGGACCTCATCATCAATGGCAATCTTGAGAATCTGAAGAAATTATGCGACATGATAATCCAAAAGAAGCTCGATATTGAATGGACAGCGCAAGGAACTGTGGATAACAGGATAGGCATGGAATTCGCCATGGCAATGAAAAAAGCAGGACTACGGATATATACCATGGGAGTCGAAAGCTGTTCTGACAAAGTCCTCAGGGAGATGAACAAGCCATATAAAAGAGAACACCTACGCGAATTCATCATCACACTCCATAAGGCCAAGATATTCTCGACAATGAACATCATTGTAGGCCATCCTGCAGAAGGTGAACAGGAATTCATGGAGACATATAACTTCATCAAAGAGAACCATAATTACATCCCACGGCTTTCCAGCATCACCACCTGTGCGCTCATCGAAGGGACAATGCTCACAAAGATCCGTGACAGGTATGATATAGTCCTTCCGAAAAATGACCTGCTTATGAATGACAAATCATGGTTCAAATGGTATACAAAAGACCTTAAGAACACATTCTCGGTGCGAAAGAAGAGAGAGAAGAAGCTCATAGACCTATGCAATGAATTGGGAATTGAGATAGAGAATACATTCAATGAAGACCTTGAGATATAAAATCAAGAGTGTAAATCTCCTTGAGCATGGATTATCCAAATATCATCATCAAAAAATAGCGGTTTTTTATAAACCCTGAAATTTTCTCATCCTATTAGTGCGTCTTAACCTTCATAGGTTATGACCGATTCGCACCGGCAGCTAAAGACCAAGATGGAAAATATCCTTTTTGAAATTGAGAAGATCAATCTCAAGCTAGGATTTGCACCGGCATTATATGGGATAAATTATTTCAGGCTTATGGAATATAGGCTTGCATTTGAGCATCTTGAAGCCAAAGAAGGCCATGTCTTGCTTGATGCCGGATCAGGCTATTTCAATCCCTTCTCCTTATTCCTTGCCTGCCAAAGAAAATATACCCTCCATCTAATCGATAAACTCCCTTTAACTGCCAAATTGGAGTCAAAAAAAGATAAGATTTTAAGAAAGCTTGACCTGGTGTTTGATGAAGGCTGCAAAAGGCTCGTCTTTAGATGCATGGATATTATGAAACTGAAATATCCTGACAACTACTTTGATAGGATATGCTGCATAAGCACTTTGGAACATATCGGAAACCAGCCTGGTGACCATCTAGGGAATACAAATGATCTAGACGCAATAAAAGAGCTTGCAAGAGTCCTTAAAAAAAAAGGACGTCTTGTGGTCACAGTACCTTTCACCAGGGACCATCATATAGAAAAAGAAGAAATAGATAGAGAAAACAAGTTCCAGAGAAATTATTCCTATGATTCATTTATCGAGAGGATAATCAAACCTTCAGGACTGAATTTTCTTAAGGCTGTGCATTTTGGTGAGAGATACACTTCATTTGGAAAAGCATATCTCAAAGCACCAAATATCCTCAAATGCACACTTGGAATACCAATGCTACTGCTTTCTGATTCACTATGGCTGAAAGGGAAAGAGTATCTTGGCTCTTTTCAACCACCTGACGGAGATCTGAATGGGAATTATTATCTTAGGCATGGTGTAATATGCGCTACACTTGAGAAATAGGCCCTTTATAACGAGTTATATCATGATGCTTTTAGAGAGTTTCCTAAAAAAAATGATATCTTCTTCTTTCTTATCAAAAAGATTATCTTTCTGACTGATATCGCTTGTTAAATTGTATAGCTCTTCAACTTTTCCAACATTTAGATACGCAAAATCACTATGATGTATTGCAAAAGAAAAATATCTTGGATATACATCTGGATCTAATCTGTATAATGTATAGGGCAATTCAGCTATTGAGACTACTGGCTTTGCTACCCTATCTTTCCCCAATATGACCGGGACCATAGATCTGCCTTCCAGCCGCATCGACTGGTCTAGATTGACAATTTCCAATATCGTCGGATAAATATCTATCAGGCTTACTTTTTGCATCACCACTGGCTCATACTTATTCGCATGCGGATTATAGATTATCAATGGCACTTTCAGATTTGTATCATAAAGCTCACCATGATCCATGAAAAGATCATGCTCTCCAAATGATTCTCCATGATCGCTGCTTATTATTATCAAAGTATCTGTCAGATAACCTTGCATAGAGATATAATCCAGCAATTTACCTATCTCATTATCAGCATAGCTTATTTCTCCATCATACTGAGATACTGCAAAATCTATCTCTTGCTGCATAAGGCCATTATTGGCATTCATCTCTTCAACGGTATGGTTTGTACTCTCACTATATCCATTATGACCATAAAAAGTCTGGTTGAATGGATACGGCGGAGAATATGGTGCATGTGGGGACATTAGATGAATCCAGACAAAATGCCTTTTTGAACCTGACATGGACTTTTGCGCCATCTCTATTAGGTCTGCATCTGATCTTGTATCTGTCACATGAATATTTTCATAAATCTTATTAAAACCTCTTACGGAATTTGTGATCCGTACAAATGGATTAGAGAAGAACACGGCAGTCTTATATCCTGACCTTTGAAAAACTTCGCTCAATGTCTCATAAGATGAGTTTATATAGTACATAGGAAGCCAGCTATCGCTATTCTCATAATAACGGAAATCATGAAAACTCTGCCTAGGAAGATGCGAAGTCATAAGGGAAGGCAATGACAGTGATGTAACCGGTGCATTGGAATAACTGTTCTTGAACAAAACACCTTTGGCTGCCAGGCCATCTATATTTGGAGACGTATCTTTTCCATACCCATAACTTCCAAGATGATCGGAACGAAGAGCATCTAAAGTTATCAGAACTACATTGCACCCGCTGCACCTGAACCCTTCTTCAATCCATCTCTCCTTATCAGGATATGACGGATAGAACATACCAATTGATAAAAAAAACATCACCAGACATAAAACAAACAGATGCTTCATTTTATCCTATCAGTTCGATTTCCCTATTGCCTGACTATATTTCAAGGATATTTAAACTCTCGGTTTTAAAGCAACAATAAGCATGCTAAAAAGCCCAGGGAAATATTATGCAACCCAATCCTCCAATCAAATTTATTGTCCATTCGCTAAGATAAAAAAACATAAGTCTATAAAAAAAGCATTCTTCTTAGGCAATATGAATTTCAAAGGAGCCAGAAACAAGTTCCAGAAGACTAAGATTGTCATAGGGATAATCAAGAAAAAACCCATCACTGGCCCTTATTCTGTGCATCTCGATATCACTAACCACTGCAACAATGACTGCATATCCTGCTGGTCGTACTCCCCTCTTGTAGGATATGATACAATGGACAGGGAGACCAGGAAGAAGCAGCTTCCAAAAAAGCTTGTGCTTAAGCTCATCGCTGACCTGGCAGACATGGGAACCAGGGAGATATATTTCACAGGCGGCGGAGAACCATTCATGCATCCTGATGCTCTTGAAATCATGGAATATGTCAAGAAGAAAGGCATGGAATGCGACATGAGCACAAATTTCACACTCATCGATAAGAAGAAAGCTGCAAGGATTGTCAAAGCCGGAATTGACCACATCAACTGCAGCATCTGGGCAGGAACTCCTAAAACATATGTGGAGACACATCCTAGCAGGGATGCAAAGACGTTCCATAAGATAGTTGAAACACTTAATTTTTTTTCGGCATTAAAAAGAAGGACTGGCAAGAACAGGCCTAAGATAACATTATATAATGTAATATCCACCAAGAATCATGCTGATTTTAGCAACATGGTTGAACTAGCGTTCAGGACAAGAGCAGATGCCGTCAATTTCACCCCTACAGACATCGTCCCAGGATATACCGACAGCCTGATGCTATCTGACTTACAGAGGGATGAACTGAGGAAAGATGTTCTTGGCATCTGGAATAGCATCAAAGGATGGGAAAGGAAATATAAGCATAAAG
>JAMPXQ010000117.1 GCA_023701075.1 Candidatus Woesearchaeota archaeon | reverse complement strand
GTTAGGCCTTGATTATTTCATGGACAGAGGAGAACAGCTGATGTGGTATAGGGAAGAAGCGATGCTGCCTTTGTATACCACAACAATTGATGATGTAAGGCATATCTCAGAAGGGCTTAGGACAAGAACAAGGCTGAAGTCTGGAAAAAAGTTGCATGATCAATTGACAAAGAATCTTGGAGCGATGTATCCTGCAGCAAAGGATTATTCAGTTGGTATTCTTATGGGAAAAAATTAATGAATGCGGATATAAAAAATATAAACGCTCAAAGGATGTATCAGCCCAGGTCATACATGGCCAGATTAGACTGGATCAAAGAGATATAGTGTTTCTTCGCTATTTTTTTAGAGCTGCCTCTGTAAGGGAATGGTTTGACCAAGTATTGGCTCTGCAAAGCATGATTGAACATGTTTACAAGGGCTTCACGGTCTTCCTCTGCAAAATCTAAGACATCATTTATTCTTCTGATCAAATCTCCCCTGCCTGCACTGAAAGGTTCATCTGGCAAAAAAGAGACTGCCTCCCTATACTCATTTCTCTTGAATTGCTCATGGACAAGCTTTGAGATGAATCCGCTGATCGTGCCATCATCTCCAAGTTCCAGGCCTTTGTAATAATCTAAGGTCATATAAGCAGCAGCGAGCTCTGAAGGATTCATGGCTGTAAGTATCTGGACAGGCAGATTATATCTGGACAGGCCATAGTGCAGATGAGCAAGATCAGCCACACTAAGATGCTCTAAGAATCCTTTAGTTATGCCGAAATTTTTTTGAGCGTTTGTCACTATGCTCTGCAACATGTACAAAGAAAAACTATGCGTATATAAAAAGATTATATAAAAATTAAATCAAACAATCAGATAAGAACTGCGTTTAATACTCCATCCTGGCCTGGCCTGGAAGTCACTTTCGCGTTTCCCTTGTCTGTCTTTATGACAGTGCCTTTGGTCATGATGTTTGCTCTCACATAGTGCCTGTTCCCGGCATTCTCTACTACTGAGACGATCTTTACCTGTGAATACTTCTTGGTCTTTGGGTCATATAGATTGGCCACATTTGTCCTGAGTATCTGTATCTTCTTCTTCCCGCCTCTGATCCTTAGAACCCTCTTTGCTGGTTTCTCGTCGATCTTTGTGAGTGAAGGGGACCTTCCCATTGATTCTTTCTTCTTCTTGTGAGCAGGCTTATACCTTCCGCCTGAAGGTTTTCTGTTGCTTTTCTGTTGATCTAGTACCATAGAGCATGAGAAAAATAAGTAGTTTATAAAGTTTATGGGAATTCAATCACAATCTCGTCGTCTTCCGCTTTGATGGCATAAGTCTTTATGCACACAGGCATGACAACTCCTTCACCCGTCTCTATATTGAACTCCCAGCCGTGTCCTGAACATCGTACCGTAGTCCCTTCAAATTCTCCACCGACGAGGTCAACGCCCTTATGAGGGCATGCGCTGTCGATTGCATAGAATTTCCCTTTTGAATTGAACACTGCTATTTTTTTTCCGTCAATTATGAATAGCCTGCTCCTGCCTTCTTTTACGAGTTCTGTTTTTCCAAGTCTGATGGATGCCATATCATGGAGATAAGACAGAGTGGTATAAAAAATATGTGTTGAAGAGTGTTTGATTCCGGATTATTTTTATGATTTCTTCTTTGATATTAGGCTGAGCCTAGAACATACGAAGGCTTAAATACTTGGATTGCTTATATTCTAGCTAGGGGGTATTCATGAAGATAGCTATAATCTCGGACAGCCATACTAAGGAGAATATTGAATTCATCTACGAATACCTAAAGAAAAAAGTTGAACTTAAGCTTGACTTGATAATCATAAATGGAGATATGCTTGGAGAGAACGAGATTAGGGAAGGCTACGGCTTTGGCTATAACAAGGCGATGTTTGGTGCTTCGCTCAACAAGAAACAGATGCTCTCTATGATATATCCGCATCATGAGAACCTGCAGAAGATCGAGTCATTCTTCCATTCCGGGAAAAAAGATGAGAATACCGAGATGGAGCTTGCAGGATTCATAAGGGATTACGTTTCTCACAGGTATAATTACCTTTATGGCATGCTCCTGCGGTTCTCTGAGATTGCAGTGACATATTTCAATCTTGGTACATATGAATCGCCGATACATTACAAGGTCCTAAGCGAGCTTGCATGGCTCCTTGACATTCCTGAAACGTACATAAGGAATCTTGCAGTCGTGACGGATTATAGGGAAGTATTCAAGGAGTTCCAATCAAAGATAAAAGCAGACAATAAGAGGCTGAAATACATCGGGGGGAACGCAATCCTTCATGGCGACCTCATGATAGCAGGAGTTGCAGGGTTCCATGAGAGCTCAATAGTAAGCGACAGCATGTCTGAATTCCAGGAGAAGATGACAATAGACCTGATAAATACGATCAGAAGACAGCTGAGCTTCACGAATAAATTGGTTCTTCTTAATACGACCCAAGGAAAGCTGAGGAAAGACCCGTTTGCATTTAGGCCGGCAAGCCTGGCCATAAGAGAACTCATCGAAGAGCTCAAAGGAAAGATGAGGCAGAAAGTTTTTGTGCAGGGCTATCATCATTTCATGACAACCCATTTCTATGAAGCGTCTGAATTCAATTTCATCTTGAATAATTCTGCAGTGAATAACTGCATCTTCAACATCCTTGAGATGGGACAGAAGATTAGTGTGTATGATATTGATCCAAAGATGGATAAGATAAGGCTACTGAACTCGTATAAATACAACCTTGCGGATTACAGTAGGCCAATAGATAGGCTGAGACTGAATTACCAGGACGCAGAAGAAGTAGTGAAAGAAAGGAATCTTGACGGGTGCTATTTCATCTGAATCTGATGATCTGATTAATATACTTCAATTAATGAGTTAATTGATTGGTTCTTTAAGGGATTAGTTCTTCAAGTGTTTTGTCGTCTTCAGTATCTCTTTGAGTTCAACTACTTCAGGGCTCACAAGATCAAGGTTATAGCTGATGACAGTATATACGACCATCGATGCAGAGCATATCAGAAGCAATATCCAAAGAGACATGGTAAGATGCATGCTGGTCTTCCCATTCACAGTATCAAAATCCTTGCCAAAAATAGTTATCGTATCAGGTGCATCCATGCCATTTATCAGCCTGATATTCTTATAGGCTCCAATCAGCCCGAACACAAACAGCAAAGCATATACGCCTATGAATATAAGCTTGTTATCAGGATTCATGGCAGGTATTACGTGCTTAGGGTATAAATATGTTTTGTTGTAATATGTTAGAATGTCTAAAATAAAAATGAGGAAAAATGTCAGGAATAAAGTCTCAAAGCCGTCTCAAGTGCACCAATCAATATCTGGGTGGTATGAAGTTTCATCTTGCCCTCGAAGATAAAATAATTATTCCCAAATTTCTCAGAAGAGTTGAGAGTAGCTTTACCTTTGTATTCTGTTGCCTCAGAATTAAACACACCATGCTCAATAGAATAATTATAATCAGCTTGGATTACTCCTCCTTTAGTTCTTCTAATGCTGAAACAGTTTGTATTCAGCCTAATGCTGTTTTCATCAAAATCACCAAAAGGTAAGTCTGTATGCAGCCCGGCTTCAACATGATCACTGATTGGGGAGAATTTCATAGCATAAAAAAGATCGTGATCGCAATAAGTGATGCCTTCTCTATATGCATGCCAAGGTGCTGCAAGCCTTGACTGTAAAGCCACTAGTCTGCCAAGAGGAATTGTTGCCGGCATAAGCCATGGATAAAAATTCTTGTCAGATTGGATTTTATAATACAGCGTTTCAATCTTTTTCTCAATTGGTGATTGTTGCATACAGGCTGGAATTGGATGATTATATAAAAAGGTATTTTTGTATTTGACCTATTTAAGTTATCATTATTTTATATTTTTTAATATTCATAAAGCATTTGTCACCAGTGCTATATCGATCACTGGACACACTAGACATCCACCCGCCAGATTTATAAGCGCAAATTATAAAAACATTCTTTGATTGATATGAGACAGATGGGACTATTCGAAGGAATGCTGAAGAACAATGAATCCTTATTCATGGACCCGGTTGTCCTTGATTATGACTATCTGCCAAAGCTTCTCCCTTTCAGGGAAAAAGAGCAGATGCATGTAGCGAACTGCATAAAGCCATTGTTCCAGGGCAGGAACGGCAAGAGCCTTCTCATCCACGGCGCTCCCGGAATAGGCAAGACCGCGGCTATAAAGCATATACTGAGGGAGCTTGAAGAGCAGAGCGATGAGATAATCCCTAT
>JAMPXQ010000116.1 GCA_023701075.1 Candidatus Woesearchaeota archaeon | reverse complement strand
TTTTTATATAATACCTAAGTTTATATAGTCTGTAAGTCATTGACTGATATGAATATCCTAAATATCTGCAGCCCATGCATGAAATGCTGCATAGGGACTGATATACGGCTCATTGATGAAGATATATCCCGATGGGAAAAAGAGGATAGGCTTGATATCCTCCTTGCAATCAATCCTCATTTCGGCGGGTCTAGGCAACTCATAAAAAAACAGGACAATGATGAATGCATATTCCTGCTTAAGGATGGACGGTGCAGGATAAATGGCACAAAACCTTACATCTGCAAGATTTTTCCACAGTCGCAAAAGCAGGCCGATGTCTTTGAATGCACATACCTCATAAAAGAGCTGATGGCAAAGAAGCAACTAGATGCTGATGATGCTATACAGTCACCTTAATCCTAGTGTGTACTATGAAGATTGAATAGAAACAATTTTAAACCTAGCACATATATTCTCCTGCATGAAAAAAATCTTAAATTCCATCTCTGAAATAAAGAACAAGGTCAAAGTAGATGAGATCATGACACAGTCGTTATTCTATCTTGATGAAGAGGATACTGCTTTTTTTGCCATATATACTATGGGCAAGGAAGCGATCAGTTCCATTGCAGTCAAGAAAAAGGACCAACTGACAGGGATATTCACTGAAAGAGATGTGATAAATAGGATTGTACTTCAAGGCAAAGACCCAAAGAAGACCAAGCTTTGTGATGTCATGACAAAGGTCCCTAAGACAATCAGTTCTGATGAGACAGTCATAAAAGCCAGCAATGTGATGAAGAACAACAAAGTCAGAAAACTAATTGTAGTTGATAAGGCAAACAGTCCTGTCGGTATCATATCCCAGACAGATATCATCAATAGCATGCAGAAGATAGATGACAGCTATAGGACACTCCTTTGGAATCCTAAATTCTCAATCATCATCCTGGCCGTAATAATCCTCATGTTTGTCATCAATTACTTGATCTTCAGAATATGAAAGATGCATTCTATACTTCATTTAAGAGAATCCGTAAAGATAATCCTTTAGTTAGGAAGATCGATGCCAAGCTTATCGGCCTGATCTTCATCGTATCAACCATACTGATTTTTTTCATGTTCAAGATGATTGCACTGTATCTTGTTTTCATTGGAATAACTGCAATGATAATCTATTACACAAAGCTGTATCATATCCCTATAGATATCTCACCATTATTTTTCTTAGAGGTCGTGATAACAAGGTATTATGGCTTCAGCTATACTCTTGCCTATGTCCTTGTCGCATATATAATCCCAAAGACTCTTGCAGGGACAAACATGAAATTCGATTCATACATGTTCATCGCTGTGAGCATGGTTGCATGCCTTTTTGCATATGCTTTCCCTACCATGCCGCTAATCTATTTAGGACTGCTTACAAGCATAATACAGTATATCGGCGGAGTGATATTCAGCATGACTATGCGACCATTCTTCCTTTCAATATTGGACGGCATTGCGAATGTCACAAATAACCTCCTCTGGTTCTTGATATTCAGCGACCTGATCACCTGGATATTAGGATAAATCCAAAATTTAACCGCTCCAACGAACGAGCATCAATACAAATTTAGAAAGAAACAAGATCAACTACCGATTCATAGACCTATTTGATTAAGCAATTTTTCCACATCAAATTCCTGCAGGTCATCATATGTCTGACCTGTTCCAAGATAAAGGATAGGTTTTCCAGTGATATATGAGACTGATATGGCTGCTCCGCCTTTCTCATCTGTGTCTGCTTTTGAAAGAATGACACCATCTATGCCGCTTTTCTCGTTAAATAGTTTCACCTGTTCCACAACATCATTCCCTGCTATGCTCTCACCGATGAATATCTTAAGATCCGGCTTTGCTATCCTTATGACCTTCTCTAATTCAGCCATGAGATTCTTGTTTGAATGAAGCCTGCCTGCTGTATCTATAAGGACTACGTCTCTTCCGTTCGCCTTGGCGTGCTCTATAGTATCAAATGCGACTGCTGCAGGATCTGAGCCATAATCATGCTTGATTATCTTTATGTTCAGGTTGTTTGCATGTTCCTCCAGCTGCTGTATGGCTGCTGCCCTGAATGTATCACATGCCCCTATCACGGGTTTTAGCCCATTCTTCTTGAATAGATATGCAAGCTTTGCAAGTGTCGTCGTCTTCCCTGTGCCATTTATCCCTATGAATACAATGACATAAGGCTTCTTCTCTCTCACTTTTTCCATTAGGTCAAATCTTTCTGCAAAAAGCCCTCTGATAGAATTCCTAAGCGATGACATTATCACTTTATCAAGCTCCTTCTTGTTGAATTTGCTCTCTACAAGATCTTTCTTTAGGTCAGATTTTATCTTCTCTATGACTTCTACTGCCACATTATTCTCAAGAAGGCTGAGCTCCAATTCCCAGAATATCTCATCGAATTTCTTCTCTGTAAGCGAGGCCTTTGTCACTCCTTCTGCTATCTTTGAAAAGAATCCTTTAGGCTCTTCTTTTACCGGGACATACTCTTCTTTCTTTTGTATGGCTGCTTTCTCTTCTCCTGTTCTTGGATAGGCCTCTTCTCTTTCTTTATCTACTTTTTCCTTAATATCTGAAGACTTCTCTTTTTTCTTGAACAGGCCAAAGAATCCTTTGCTCTCTTTTTTTGGCTCTTCTGGTTTTGAAAGCGTAAAATCATCAGATACCTTTTGTTCCTGCAAATCATCAGAATCCACTGATTCCAGGATAGGTTCATCCTGCTTTTTTGCAGGGACATGTTTTGGTTCAGGTTGTTTTTCTTCTATGGTTTCATCTATTGTTTCTTCTATAGATTCTTCTGTCACTTCTTCTGATGATTTTTCATCATGGACCAATTCATCCTTGGATTCTTCAATGACCTTAGCAGCTTCACCATGAGATTCCTTATGATGCCCATCTGATTGTTTCTGAGTTTTTGGCTTTTCTTTCTTATCCTCTTTCTTTTTGTCTTTTTCTGCTTCCTTTTTCTCTTCTTTATGTTTCTTCTCTGTATGCTCTTCTTTTTTATGCTCGTGCTTTTTTGGAGGGATTATCTTCTCTTCTTTCACTTCTTGTTTTGGCTCTTCCACTGCCTCATCTTCAGCCTTCTTCGTGAACTTCCCTATTGCTTCTTTCAGCTTGTCTTTCAAAAATCCGAACATACGTTATGGAGAGATGGTTCATTTATAAAAATTTCTTATGAGAATACCTAAAGACACATACTAAATAGAAAATTATTACCCCAATACTTTTTTTACTCTTCTGACCAAATCAGCGTTATCATAGGGTTTTGTTATGTAATCGTCCACATGGATAGTCTTCTGCAATTCTTCACTCAATTCTGATATCTTGACTATTGTTAAGAATATGACTTTTATATCCCTTGTCTTTGGGTCCTGCAAAATCTTCTCATGGACTTCTCTTCCCGTCATCCCCGGCATCCTCATATCCAGAAGTATAAGGTCAGGTTTCACTTTCTTGAGCTTTTTTAAGGCATCTTTCCCATCATATGCGGGAATGACTTCATAGCCTTCATTCTCAAGTATGGCAGTAAGCAGCTTTATCAATGATGGTTCGTCATCAACAGCCATGATTTTCTTCTGCATAGCAATACATCCATAACTTGCAATTAATAAATATTGCTGTTAATATATGAATTTAATCCAATGATCTTCTGATTTTGCAACATATAAATTAATTAAGAAAACTATTCGAAGACTTTCTGTATCTCTTCTATCCTTACAATGATATGTTTCATCTGGTCGACAATAGTCTCCCTATATCCGCTTAGTTCAATCAGCTGAGAGTCCAGTATCTTTACAACATCTTCAGGAGATTTCTCTACTGCCACTCCTGTCCCTACATTGACCATAAGCCTTTTTGTATCCTGAAGTTCACCCTTTATGTAGATGCCTGATGCAATCGGTATCCTTAGCTCATCTCCTTTTTTCAATTCTGTAAACTTATTTATGACAGTCTTTGAAGAATTCAGGTCAGATAGCTGTTCATCGACGCTCTCAAGATGAGAATTGAGCTTCTTTATCTCTTCATCCAGCTCTTTTAGTTCTGAATACAATGCTTCCTTGTCTATCTTCTTCTCTTCCGGCATGTGATTTTGGTATTCCTGCTTATTTATAATAGTTATTATTTATATATAAATCCCAATAACCAGTCGTCATGGATGAAGAGACTGCTACAAGAAAGCTCATATCTCTTGGCGCCAGATTCCAAATGGCAATCGATCCTTGGCCTATTGCACTTCCCATACTAGTCTATGCAGGGACGTATCATAATGAAATCACAAAGAACGGCTTGACACCTCAGGCCATCGATGTGATAAGAGTCCCTATGATCGGCAATGAGATAAATAATAATAATTATTCTCTAGCTTTTGACCATG
>JAMPXQ010000115.1 GCA_023701075.1 Candidatus Woesearchaeota archaeon | reverse complement strand
TTAGAGAAATATGATCTGGCCATGGTAGATGAAGTCCCGACAATCAGCCAGAGTGCCTTGGATGAATATGAATCAGCAGATCCTTCCGGACTTTTCAAGGATATCTGCAATTTTTCAGATACACTCCCTTATCCTATAAGCTATGTCCAAATCACGAGCCAACCTGTAAGAACTGCATTCCTATTTGCAAGGATGCTGAACCTTAAATATCTGCAAGGTACCAATCATATAAAAGACAGCATGCGAAACTATCATTACACTGCAAAGCTGACCCACATCCTCCACGTCTCTCTTCTTGTCTCTCAATTAGCAGGGGACGCGGCTCCTTTTGAAGAGACATTCTGCGCAGGACTACTGCATGATTCTGAAGATTTCAAGGTGCTTTCAGATATCTATGACACAGCAAAAGCATATTTTCTCAAAAAACTAAATGATGGGGAACCAATAGAAGAGGATGTCTTGAAATTTGAAGCAAAAGAGCTAATAGTTGAGGGAAGGAACATAGGCAAGGAATATTATGACACCAGAGAATACCTACTAAATAGGATATCCGAAGAAGTATTCAAAGACACAAAATCGGCAGACTTCCTCAAAGAATCTATCGAAGGAGTCACTAAAAAACCATGGGAAGGGATAGGCAAGTATAACCATGCTTATTTCAACAGAATAATAACACTGGGCATGGATTACAAAGCAATATTCTCTGAAAAGAAATCTGCGCTCCATGCGTCTTTGAGAAATATTGAAAAGCTGAGCGATAGGCTGCAGAACACAGACAGCGATTTCGACATCATCGTGCATCCTAATAATCTCATAAAGAGGCTACATAGCCTGTATGAAAGCATGGTTGCTATAAATTCCTCGAAACAGTTTATGTTCGAAGGCATCTGCCATACACTCAATCTTAGCTATGAACAAAAGGAGGAGTTCCTTTCTTTATTAAGAACAAAGAACCCTAACCAAGGACAAGCAGATACTTTATCAGCATACCTTGCAAGCTTCCATAACCTGAGTGCATCTGAACTTGAAGACTCTGTCCCAAAATTCTGCACTGTCTATGATACGACAAACAGCCTTATAAAAAGAGTGTCTGATGAGATAAACAAGATATATGATTATCTTACGGAAGGCGAGTTCTTCAAACAGATATACATCGAAGACCAACTCAAGGGCAGGACTTTTAGCAGCAGAAGAGAGAGAGCTGACTATATAAGACAAATAATCTCAGAAGACACATATGACAGGATTGAACTTTTTGCAATAGGCATGAAAGAAGTCGTCAAAAGCGCGATACCGACAATCAATGGACTAATGATAGATTATTTCAATGTAGGAGGATACCTTATAAGAACATCACAAGGCCATGAGTGGCCGGATAATGAAGAGAGGAGGCTTGATGGATTCCTAGATAGAATAAGCCAGATGCTCGGAAAAAAAGATTACGGTGTATATGATAATCTTATAACCCCAGAAGGTGTAAGAGAATTTGCAGTGGATATCCTTGCAGGGATAGGTGGCATCATGACAACTTTCCAAGGAGCGGAGCTTGTCTCTCTTACTGATGGCAGAACCAAAGCACAATACCACGAAAATGAGATATATCTAAAACCAGCAACAGGCACAGGCATATTATACCTTTAGACACGCCTTTCCTTCTGGACATAATTAAAGAGCTTCTTGTTCGATATCTTCCCACAGCCAAGGAAATCACCGTCATTCTTTATCAGGACGAATCCATACAGGTCAGAATCAACCATTATGTCCTCTCCATGCATCCACTTGGCTGCTGATTCATCGTCAAGCTCCAAGACATTCTTTTTGGCAATCTTCCCTATCATCATGGAACCTTCTATGCTCAGCCTTATCTCACTATCCCTAAGCTCCCCGAAATAAAGGCCCATGCTGTTCACCCTCAGCTGCTTGATATCTATACTTGCTATGTCACTATTTATCAGAAAAAGCTTGTTCTTCGAATTCATGAATACCTCATGCTCAAACTCATAATCACAGCCAAACTGCTCATTTAGGAACTTCAGTATCTCTTTCTTCTCTTTTGAATTCATCAATTTGAGCGTGTCCATCTTATACTCCCCAAACTGGATTATCCTTTCTCATCTGTTCAGCTATAGTCTTTAGGACTTCAATCTCCCCAGCTGAGAGATATTTTGTCAGCTTCTTCATCTTCCTGAAATCCTCTTCAGGGATATAGGTATACAATATGTCCCCTTCCTTCATCTGCCTGCCTACGGTAGCACCATCTATAGATATCGCAACCTGCTTCCCTTTTGTCACTGATGTCGTGCTCTCCTTCTCATGCTGGATGCTCTTGACCTGACCTATTGTCTTCCCATCTTTCATGACCCTATTTCCTGTACTTATCTTCCCTTCCAATATATCACAGCCGATTATAGCAGGATTGTTCTGCCTGAAGATGAAATTCCTCATGAATTCGAATTTGCATGGCCTTGAGAGCATATCAAGTTCCCTTGCCTCCATCATCTTCTTCTGCTGTGTCTGCCATTCTTCAAACTCTTCAATGATATGATAGATGATATCACTAGTTATCACCTTCACCTTTTCGCTTCCTGACACGTCTCCATCCCTTTCTACATTGAAACCTAATATCACTGCCTGCAATGGATCCTTGTCATAATTGGATTCTGCATCTGTCACATCTTTCTTTGATATCTTTCCTATGCTAGCCCTTCTCACAGGTATCTCTTTCTCCCTCAGTAGGAAATTGAGGGCCTCAAGACTGCCTAAGGTATCTGCTTTCACGATTATCCCATTTGCTGACGTCTCTATAAGCGCTTCGCTCACTTCTTTTTGTATCTCTATCATGACTCTCTCTTTATCATCGGTGAAGCTCTGAAGTGGCATGCCTGCTATGACCTCATCTATATCAGGAGCGCATATCTTCACTCCTGTAGCTGCAGTGACCTGGTTCTCATTTGAGAATTTCGTCTTCTTATCCCTCATCTCCTTTAGCGGAAGCGGGCATAAAAGCGCTTTCACCCTGGTCTCTATAGGTTTTTCAATGCCACCTATTATCAACTTATCACCTTTATTCAAAATCCCATCATAGATGATGACGTCCATAGTCTTTCCTAACCCCTGTGTCTCTTTCACTTCAAGGACAGTCCCTTTCGCGTTCCCTGTGACTGTCAATTTCAATGACTGTTCAAGATATTTCTGAGCAAGGCCTATAAGAACCATCAGAAGCTCTGGTATGCCGTCCCCATTTATTGCAGAGACAGGGACTATCGCCACCTGTTTTGTATAATCATCTACCCTATCAAACCTCTCAGAATTTATGCCCAGTTCAGACAATTTTCCTACCAGATTATACAGCTTTGTCTCTACTTTTTCTATCACAAAAGGATCCTGGTTGTTTATATTCTTCAGAAGTGACTTATCCAGCTGCTTATATCCTGGGATCATGTCTATCTTATTTGCAGCGATGACAAAAGGGGTCTTGCATCCTTTGAGTATCTCGATGCTCTCGATTGTCTGTGGCTTGAAGCCTTCATTCACATCGACAACAAGGATTGCGATATCTGCGATGCTTCCACCACGTTTCCTCAGTGTCGTGAATGCAGCGTGACCTGGCGTATCTATGAACAAAAGGCCTGGTATTGTAAATGCGGTGTTTGCATTAAGAAGCGGGCCGCATATCTTCTTCACTGTATCTAAAGGTATGATGGATGCACCTATGGCCTGCGTGATACCGCCTGATTCACCAAGCTGCGTAGCAGTCCCTCTAATCTTATCAAGAAGCTTCGTCTTCCCATGGTCCACATGCCCGAGCACGCATATGATGCTCTGCCTAAGCCTATCCATAGTCATAGGAACAAACAAGTGATTTTTAAATGTATGCAGAATTTTTTTTGAAGCCTCATTGAATCTGGACATGAATGATTAAAAAGATCTACAAAACTACGATATCACTAAATCAAAAATGAAGATATCATCGGAAGCGTGATTGCGGAGAATACTGTTGATAATATTATCGCATAGAGGACTGTCTCTTTCTTCATAGGATACTGCTCTGCCAGGGTGAATGTCGTGACTGCAACAGGCATCGCAGCTTCCAATACAACTATTGCCATGTTCCTATCCAGCAGGAAGAATATCAATGGAAGGACAAGGAGCTTCATAGCAGTTATGATCACAGCATGCATGAGCGCCATGTCCCACTTGATATGCCTTATCAGGAATATGCCTAATGCTACAAGCGCTGTAGGAGAAGCGGAAGATGCAAGCATAGTCAACGCCTTATCCAATATGAATGGCGACTTAAAATGCAGCATCGAGAGGATGAATCCAACTAGGACTGCCAATACCAATGGGTTCTTGATAAGGTTCCTGAAAAGTCCAAGACTTATCTTCTCTGTCTTTGTGTATTCCAGGTATGCCAAGATGAATCCGAAAAGCACTATGAGGGAAGAGGCAATCACAAGACTCACTGTCTGTTCGCTGCCTGG
>JAMPXQ010000114.1 GCA_023701075.1 Candidatus Woesearchaeota archaeon | reverse complement strand
GCGTGGCATTCACAGCAGGCATAACTCCAGATACAAATCGGCATGCATTGGCACTTTCTGAGAAATATCCTGATGTTGTAAGGGCGTGCTTAGGGATATATCCACCAGATGCATTAAAAAAAGAGATGGAGACTTCTCCTAATAAAGTTACCTTGGACTATGATATCGATGAAGAGATTGCGTTCATTGAGAAGAACAAGGATAAGATTGTGGCTGTCGGCGAAGTAGGTATGGATTTCAAGGATGGGACAGATTTTGATGCACAGGAGAGGATATTTCGAAAGATGATTGAACTGGCGATAAGGATAGATAAGCCGCTTGTGATACATTCAAGGAAGGCAGAGATGAAGGTCATCGATATCCTAGAAGAATATGGCTATAAGAAGATTGTCATGCACTGCTTCTGCGGAAAGCATACACAGGTCAAGAGAGTGAGGGAGAATGGCTGGTATTTTTCAATACCGACATCTGCTGTCAGGGATGAGCATTTCCAAAAGATCATAAAAGAGACGCAGATGAGGCAGCTTCTCCTGGAGACAGATGCACCTTTCCTTAGCCCCTTCAAAGATGTGAGGAATGAACCTTCTTTCATAGTTGAGACAATCAAGAAGATATCGGAGCTCAAGAGGATTCCAGAGGAAGATGTAGCGACTCTCATCTATAGGAATACACAATATCTTTTTAAGATATAGTAATTTTTTTGATAGGGTGATTTTTTTGATAGAATTTATAAATAAGATATATTTACTACTATATAATGACATATTTCGAACCAATAGAAATGTATCCTAATGATCCTCCTATGATAGTCTATCATGGGTTTTATCCTGAAGCATGTAAAGATAAAGAGCTTGCATCGACACCTATGGGAAATGGGAGGTATCACCCATCAAGATATAAATTATCAAAAGGCATAGAAGCTTCTCTCACGAAAGCTACATTAGGCATGCATGGGCTGAACCTAGAGCTTGAAGTGAACGACAAGACAGAGCAGTTTGCAATACCTTACAGAGATTTTTTTGACTTTGCTGATGATATGAATCTTAAACTATCCGAAATGCTTATGATGATCATCCCTTCAGCTATGAAGCCAGAGTATAAAAATATCAGAGTTACGGCTTTCCTTAATAAGTTTAACAAGAATGAAATATTCGGCATGCTTGCATTGACTAGATTTGGGGATGATAAGCATCTGTATGCAGATAGGCATGACCAGGTATATTTTATGACATATCCTGATGGGATGGGAATTGGAGCTATGGGAGACCCAGGAATATTAGACCATATCGGTGATTTTCAGTCCAGGAATTATTATCTTAATTTTGACTGAATCTATCAGAATTTCCTCACAGGTAGGAACTCGTATTCATAGTTCTGCTGCGGCTGGATTGTCAATACCTTATCGCCATTCACCTTTATGCTCACGAACCTTGCTTCATCTATCCTTGGAAGGTAATATGCAGATATTATTATCCTCAATATTGCAGATACGAAGAATAGGAAGAGGAATATGTTGCCATAATAATTGGCAGGCAGATGGTTCATCATCATGCTGCCAAGGAATGCTCCAAAGAACCCGAAAATGCCTGAGAAGAAATTGAAATATGAATTCATGACAAGCCTGTTTTTCTGGCTTGTCGCTTCGTATACGAAATTTGAGACGCTGACATTGAATGCTGCCCAGGCTATTCCATAGAAGAACTGCAGGATGAAAAGCATGAATGGGTTCTTGAAAAACAGCCAAAACAAGGGAAGTATGCCTATGAAATATCCTGTATAATCCAATACTCTTTTGCTGCCTCCCTTGTCGATCAATTTGCCTATCTTGCTGAATGCAAAGAGGGATGCGATCATCGATGCAACATTTATGAATGTATATTCTATGAATGAGAAATCCAGATTCTTTAGCATGTATACTGCGAAAAATGGTGATGCTATTCCTATTGCGAACTGCATGAGGCTCACATACAAGACAAATTTGCCGTAGTTGGATCTCTTCATATCCTTTATGAATCTCATTATTGATTCTTGCCTAGGGATGAGCTCTCTATTGTCTTCATAGTTTAGCTTGAGAAAACTGGACATTGTCTTTGCAACAAATGCCATGAAAAATACCACTGTGAATCCAACCATTGGATTCAGGTTCTTGAATAATGTAAGTATCAGTCCAAAAAGGAGTGTTGCAACAAGAGTTGCTATGCCAGAGACCCTGTTTAGCTTTGCTATGATGTCTGCTCTCTTGTCTTTAGGGATTATATCTCCAAGCAGGCTGTTATAGAACGGCCTCATGATAGATATTGCTATTGCCTGGAGGATTAATATATTTAGCAGCAGGAAATGATTCGACTGCCAGAAGAAAGGGATGAGCATCAAGGGTATCCAAAGGATAGCGTCGATGAAAGAGGTTATCACTATCACTGTCTTCCTCCTTCTCACAATATTCAATAGATCTGATGTGAACAGCTGTACGAATGAGCCTACCAAGTTAGGGACTGTTGAGATGAGGGCTATGAATTCATTAGGAGCATTTGTTGTCGCTGCAAAAGGAATGATGAGGCTGTTTGTCACGCTGTTCTTGACTGCTGCTGAAGCTGAATCTGCAGCGAATGTCGCATCTTTCAAGATGAGTTCCTCTCCTCTAAGCTTCTCTTTTTCTTTATACATATAATTACACTAGTATAGAGAAATGTATATTAAACTTATATAGGTTTCTGTCAGTCATTAAATCCAGACATTTTTATTCAGAGATATGTTCTATGGACTAAACTATCTTTTAGTAGTATCAAATCAGCAGTCTTTTTATATAGTCATAATTTTTTTGCAATTATGACAACGCATTCTTCACAAGATAACGGAAACCCATTAGAGCAGTTGATAGACAATTATATACCTAATGAAGGACTCAGGAATGTAGTAAAGTACGCAGTTGTTCCAGCAGTTCTATATTATGGAATAGAATTTGCTGCAAATATGACTTCTCTTATCACAGGAAATCATGAATTTGCTGAATATGGCCAAATCCTGGCACCTGCTGTTGCAGGCTATTTGATGTTTACCGGAACACAGAGGATGCCTCGTAACCAGTTAAGACGGGCTTTGCAATTGGTCATCGGAGGTTGGATAGGTTATGATATAGCATCTTATCTGTCAAATTATTCAGGAACAATCAATCTTCTAGAAAACATTAAAGATATGGTGAATTATGTGGATATGTATACGACGCGTGTCCTTGGGAGAAGTGCTCCAGGTGCTGCAGGTGCACTTATAGGGGCAGTCGCTACAGCGAAATTGAGCAAAGGGTAGTTTTTTGATTGTCTTCACCAAACTAAGATAATTTTTTCTAATAACATTTAAATACTCAAGTCTCAAGAAAATCTGTATGAAGCTAGTGCTTATCAGGCATGGAGAGAGTGTATGGAACAAGGAGAACAGGTTCACAGGCTGGACTGATGTCGAACTGTCTGAGAACGGTGTCAAAGAAGCCAAGGCTGCCGGAAGGCTCCTAAAGAAAGCAGGTTTTTCATTCGACTGCGCATTCTCTTCTTATCTTGTCAGAGCACTCCATACACTTGATCTTGTGCTCAGAGAGCTAAAAGAGGAAGATATACCTACGTTCATCAGCTGGAGGCTAAATGAGAGGCATTATGGCGCGCTCCAAGGCTTAAACAAGGAAGAAACAGCCAAGAAATATGGAGATGAGCAAGTTCATATTTGGAGAAGAAGCTATGAAATCAGGCCTCCGCCATTGACTAAGAACGATAAGAGGTATCCGGGACATGATCCTTTATACAAGATGCTTAAGAAACCGCCTTTGACAGAATCATTAAGAGATACTGTCAAGAGAGTGATCCCTTATTATAGGAAAAATATAGTTCCAATGCTGAGGTTAAAGAAGCATGTCATAATCTCTGCGCATGGGAACAGCCTAAGGGGCCTCGTGAAATATCTTGATAGGATGAGCAGCAAAGAGATTGCTGATTTTGATATACCTACAGGAAAGCCGTTAGTATATGAGTTTGACCAAGACCTGAAGATCAAGAGACATTTCTATGTAAGATGAGATACGGGCTTTTTTGTTCTATTGAAGGCAGGAATGCCTTTTTGGATGAATCCTCTGAGCTAGTATCTTTTAATCTTATCAGAAAGAACAATATCTATCAGCTTGAGTTCAGAAATCCATCTGATAAGACTATCCATGTGAACAGCGCCATGATTGAACTATATCTTGATGGTGAGACTGTGCTTGAACATGGATGGCTGCAGTGTTCTGATGTGTTCTTTCGGAATGCAGATGAATATACAAGGCAAAAAAAAGTCTTCATGATGAGGGACCAAAATCCTATGTCTTTTAGAGAGGACTTCGGATACCTGAAGAAGAGCATCGTAAGTGAATGGTTCACGATAATCCGAGGGAATACCTGCCATCTGATAGGCGCTGTGACTACGCATGGCCAATTCTCGCAGATATTTGTAAAGAAGGAAAGTGAAGGACTCAGAACCAG
>JAMPXQ010000113.1 GCA_023701075.1 Candidatus Woesearchaeota archaeon | reverse complement strand
TCGCCATTATCCTGGAGAATGTGTATCCGATAGTGCATGGCATCTTTAAGTAGACGTTATCATAGTTCCCTTCAGTCATTCCTGGGGTTTCAAGGCGCCTGAGGAAATTTTCCGGGTTATCTATCTTCATCTTTCCATAAGCGCCAAGGCTGTATTTTGCCATCACCTCTTTGAATGAGATGACGGCTTTATTTCGTTCTTTTTCATTCAGTAACAGCCTGTCGGTCTCTCCATCGATGGAATCGACAAGAGTGAAATAGATTTCACTGGCATTCATGGAGGAGGCAAAACCAGCCATTTCACAAATAGACCCATGATTCTTGTTAGAGATGACGTTAGAGAACACGGTCCATTTTATTTTTCCCGTCAAGTAGGCCAGATTTTCGCATATCCTTCCAAATGCGCCTTTAGGCTGGTTCGGATGGGTCGCCAGATAGTCCTGTTCGTTTGATGCCCAGAGGCTTATTGTCAGATTGTCAACTTTCTCTTTTGCCAGATAGTCTATCTTTTTCTTGTTTAAGAGTGTAACATTTGTAGTGATGCTGAGTTTGATCCTATTTGATTTTATGAGGTGGATGATCTTAAAGATGTCAGGATGCATGAACGGCTCTCCTCCTCCGGTGAGTCTGATCTCTTCAACGCCTAATCTTTTTAGGTCATGGACCAGATGCATCATCAATTTGAATTCCAGCTGTTCCTTGAACCATCCTGGAAGTGGCTTGCTCTTTGTCAGATATGGGGAATAAGTCCAGCATGCTATGCAGTTCAGGTTGCATCTGTTGGTGATGTCTATGACGACATATTTCGGCCCGATCAGTGTGGTCTTATGCTTGTTCCTGATATGGTACAGCCTTATTTTCTCTTTTATCAGTGAAAAAGGATTATTCATGGGCATATGAAATTAAATCAGGTTTATAAACACTTATTGCCTCTGTCTGTTTAAATATGCAAGAGACTAAGGATTCCTATCATTCTCATGGGATAAACTATAGGCTTTTATTCCTGGTGATTATTTTTGCATTTGCTGCTTTTTGCTGTTATATATCAAAGAGCACAAGATTCCTTTTTGTACACTATTATGACTATTATGCCAGTTCAGTCCTGGCAGCAGATGGGAACATTGGGCATTATCTCTCGCTGCTTCCGGGGAATTATCTTCTCATGCTTAGGTCAGCAGTCTTCTTCATGGTGTTTCCAAGGACAGAGTCATTTTTTTTATTCTCATCAATGGCACTCAATATTGTGCTGATATTCATTGGATATGAGCTGCTTTCTAGGGCCATTGGCAAATCAAAGGCATTTTTTTTCTCCTTGTTTGTCATTGCATCATATTTTTTCATAGAGCTCATGTTCTCTTCCTACATAGACCTGGCATATTTTCTCCTATGCGGGATATTCTTTATCTGTCTGTTCTTGCATTATCATGAGAAGATGCATCCGGCTGCATTCAGCCTGATTGTCTTCTTCCTGTTCGCGGCAAAGGTGACAAGCTATGTCTTTGTCCTTATATTCTCATTCTTTTACATATGCATGCTGTTATATGATAGGCATGAGAAGAGGCAGTCTTATGGTTACATAGCTTATGTGCTATTAGGTTTTTTCATCTATATCTTGGTCTTTAGTGCCATCATGGGAAGGAATGCATTGCTGGATGTCAGTTTAGGGATAGGAAAGGATAAGACTTTTCTCTCGACAAAGCTAGGTATGTTGGATGTTTTTCATTTTCTTGACAAATATAGGTCTATCATGGTTTCAGGATTATTATATATTTCCTTATTGTATTCAGCAATGATGAAACGATGGAGATTGATATCCATGTTCATTGCCTGCGAATTATTCCTGATTGTCTTTTTCTTGAAGCAGTCTTACCATATAAGGTACCTGCTGCCGGTCTATCCGGTATATCTGATGATTTCTTTTGGGTTTCTTTGGGATATATCAAAACATCTGGTCAAGATACATAGGCATGTCCTGCTTGCAGGGATGATTATCCTAAGCCTGATATTGAGCGTGTCAGCTATAAATCTGTTGAGGGAACCTATCTACACGGATACAGACAAAGACATAGTGCAGATGAGTGATTATCTAGGACAGCATCTTATTCCAGGTTCAAGGGTATACATCGGATCAGGAATTCCTGAGGATGTTTATTTTCATATTGGTTCCAGTCTCATTGACTCTCAGCATTTGAATCAAGGGGACATGGTCATCTATCATAATTTGAATTGGAGCGGCCGGTTCAATTATGTTCTTGTGAATGAGACAAGATCAGCTGACTACGTGATATGCCTTGACTGCGCAGGCTATGGGCCATCAAGTGATAATGTAGTATTCCCGGGGATATATGGTCACAACATCAGCCTGATGAAGATGAAATAGGCAATAAAAATCAGTTCAGGTGTAGATGAGGAAGATGCAGCATAAATCCATTATCTCTTGTACCATCTATAGTTCTTTTTTTGGATATATCTGAATGTATGTCTTATTGTATAGATGATCCCGTTTTCTCTCAGGCAGTCCCTGAAAAGCTTTACCGGTGAATTTGCATATTTGTGTTTCTTGAACTTGAAATCATGCCACCTTGAATAGGCATAATGCTGTGCTTTTGTCAGCTCTTCATTGGACATGCTGCTGGTCTTGATGACGCTTGAAGTATTTCCGTCATAATCCGCATAATTGGAAGAAATTATCATGTCACTATCCTTCATGGCCTTATGGAACCTCGTTCCTGGAAACGGAGTCATGATTGAGAACTGGACAGAATCCGGATCGATGAACATCGCATAGCCGACGCTCCGTTTCACAGTATCCCAGGTCTCTCCAGGAAGTCCAAGCGTGAAAGTGAGATGCATCTTTATTCCAAGTTTCCTTGTCAGGATCATATTCCTGGTCGCGACTTTCAGGTTCAGGTTCTTTTCGGCATTGTCCACAAGCTCCTGGACGCCGGATTCCACACCATATTTGACTGCCTTAAGGCCAACATCTCTGAACCTTGTGAGGATCTCTTCATCTACAAGGTCGGATCTTCCCATGAATGCCCAAGGTGTCTTCCATCCTCTTGATTTCAGTTCTTTTGCAAGTTCAAGCATCCTTTTTTTCCCGATATTGAATGTGTCATCATCGAAATATATGGATTTGAATCCTTTCTTCACAAGATGTTCCATCTCATCCACTACATCCTTCACATCTCTTGTCCTATAGTTCCTGCCGTTATATACCAGCTGCGGCCAGACGCAGAAGGTGCAAAGGTATGGGCAGCCTCTGCTTGATATCATCTGTGCAGAGGGTGCAGGTATCCCGCCTGGGCAGTCATGGTACTTGAATATAGGGAAGTCTTCCCTATCAGGCCAGGGATATATCTCAAGTGAAGGGGAAAGCGGTCTCTTCTCATTTATGATGACGTTCTTCTTTGAATTTATCACAAGGCCAAGAATGTTTTTAGGGTCTTTTTTTGCATCAAGTCCCTTTGCAAGCTCAAGCAGGGTTGTCTCATATTCTCCAAGTATTGCGAAATCGATATGCTTATTCTCATCCATGAATTCCTTGTTGAATATGTCCATATCAGGGCCAGCGATTGCAATCTTTGTGCCATGCGTTTCTTTTATCTCCTTTAGGAGCCCTAGATCAAGGTTCAGTGTAGGAGTAGATATTTCTGCAAAAAGGAGATCAGGTTTGAATGATTCGACGGCCTGGAGAAATTCTTTATTGGTGAGTTCTTCGGCGATTGCATCTATAGCCCTGGCATTGAACTTATTTTTCTTCAGGAGCGATGTAGCATAACCAAGGAAGAAAGGATAAGGAAGATAATTCTCTTCTTCTGGTATCTTCAGATGCGGCCATCTGCTTCCGGCCCTCACGCCTTGCCTTCCATTGGCTCTCCAGGGAAGGTTTGCAAGCAGTATTTTCATGCCTTCCAAGAATAGTTCTTTTTTTATAACTTTTATCCTATAATGAACTGCTTATAGCATTCTTCAAGAGTTATAAGAGACCATATTTTCCTGCTGTTTATAAGCTTTGAATCATTGTATTTGGATATAATTTCATCCACATATGTTTTATCTATTATCTTTTCTTTGACAATGCAGGCATCTTCGAAATAGTTATAGTTATCTCTGGCTAGATCTTGAGCCATGTCGATGAGCGGGATATAGAACGGTTTCTTTTTCTGTGCTGCAGTATCCATAGGCAGTTTTTTGCATATCTCTCTTAAGGCTTCTTTGCCAGATCTGTTATCTTTCAGGCTGATTGCATAATCTGAAATGGCATTGCTTAGGAATGGGACTCTGCATTCTATTGAATTTGCCATGGTCATCTTATCCACTCGTGCCAATATATAGTCAGGAAGCCACTTTGTCAGATCCCTAATGTTGATTTCTTCTTCACAGCTTATCCTTGGCAAGTTTTCTTCTTTGATCTTTGTTATCTTGGCGATGTCATCTGTAAAGAGAGATACAGAATCATAATAATTATCATTGTAGTCACCATGTCTAAGGAGTTTTATAAGGCGGTCTTT
>JAMPXQ010000112.1 GCA_023701075.1 Candidatus Woesearchaeota archaeon | reverse complement strand
CGCTGAAGCGACTGCTGAGAAGATCGCAAAACATTCTGACTTGTCCTTGAATACTATAGGAGAAGAGGTGCTGCATGTCCTTACAGCTCCTACAAAACAGTGCAGAAGGCTTAGTTCATGCGTAAAGAAGGGGATCGCTTTCCATCACGCAGGGCTTGCAAGCGAACAGAGAAAGATAGTCGAATCGAATTTCAAGAAGGGCGAGATAAAGATAATATGCGCGACCCCGACACTTGCAGCAGGGATAAACCTTCCAGCATTTCGCGCAATCATAAAAGACCTCAAGAGATATGGTGGAAGGTGGGGGATGGAATACATACCTACGCTTGAATATCATCAGATGGCAGGAAGGGCAGGAAGGCCGGATTTCAATGATTCGCACGGAGAAGCCATATGCATTGCAGGAAGCGAGAAAGAGGCTGAGGATATAGTCGAGAGATTCATAAATGCAGATGCAGAGAACATCTATTCAAAACTTGCAGTGGAACCAGTCCTTCGCACATATTGCTTAAGCCTCCTTGCTACAGGATTTGCAGTTTCAAGAGGCACGCTTGTGACTTTCTTTGAGAAGACTTTCTATGGGCACCAGTATGGTGACATGGATAAGCTGGGGCAGATAATCGACAAGATCCTCGGGTTGCTAGAGGAATGGGGTTTTATTGTCTCAGAGAGTCCTAAAGATGATTTTGTCTCAGCTAACCAGATCGGTTCAGATAGCATAAAAGTGACGAGGCTTGGAGAGAGGGTTGCGCAGCTCTATATCGATCCATACACTGCGCATCATATAATAACTGCCCTAAGGAGAGGGATGCAGACAGCGACAGATGAATTCTCTCTCATCTCTTTGGCATGCTCAACACTTGAACTTAGGCCGCTCTCCAATGCAAGGGTTGCAGAGATACAAAAGATAGAGCAGGAGATAATACTCAGAAAATCACGGCTCATAATAAATGAACCAAGTGTTTTTGAGCCTGAATATGACCAGTTCGTGAATGTCATGAAACTATCATTGGTGTTAGAATCATGGATGGATGAGAAAGGAGAGGATGAGATACTAGAGGAACTGAATATCCCTCCGGGAGAACTCTATTACAAGAAAGACTTATGCGACTGGATCCTCCATGCATGCGATGAGCTCTCTGAACTCTTAGGTTATAGGGAGATACAAAAGATCATAAGAAAGACTCAGTTCCGGCTAGACAAAGGAGTAAAGGAAGAACTGATACCTCTTGTGAGGCTCAAGAACATCGGAAGGGTGAGGGCCAGGCTGCTTTTTAGGAACGGCATAAAAGATATAGGAGATATCAAGGCTGCTGACCAGACTAAGCTATCCCAGCTGCTTGGAGCAAAGGTCGCTCAGAACCTGAAAGAGCAGGTAGGAGAAGAAGTCGAAGAAGTCAGCAAAGGGAAGAGGAAAGGGCAATTATCCATTGAGAAATACTGATTTTTTGATTTAACATGCGTAATATCATCTGTGCCATCTATGATATACCTGGCTAGTGAAATATCTCGGACTCGTCATAGCTGTCCTAGCATCTCTTAAACCTGGTTCAATCATCAGATCAAAACTTATCTTACGCGGCGAGGCATCTGTCTTTTGGACCAAGAAGAATGTCTTATCCTCACCTTCAATTTTTGCTGAGGTAAATGAAATATCATTCAACCTAAACTTCCATTCCATATGAGATTCCAAAGAAAAAGTAAAGTCATAACGTATGTGACTGTTCCAGGTGAAAAACATATATCCTTGAGAATCCAATTGGCCATACATCCCTTCAATCAGCCTTATTGGATCTTCTATATAGATTAAACCTTCATAACATGAGATCAGGTTTGGTGCCATATTCCCTAAAATTCCGCTGTCTAAATCATGCTGGAAAAAAATCGGCTGAGCAGCATTCAATACAATCTCATCTGAATAATGCACTCCTTCAATCCTTCTTATATCAGCTCCTAAAGACAAAACTTTTTCGTCATGTGATGCATTGTATCTTGACGTCCCTTCTCTTAATGCTACTCCTTTTCCGCAGGCATAATCTATCCAGCATAATGATCCTTTACCTTGGAAAGTCTCTAGAAGAGCATCAACAGTCGCAAAAGTTCTTGCGTCAGAAAATCTCACTTGAGATAATCTAAAATCATAATCATCTATGGACCTATCATCAAAGGCTCCGCTCCATGTATTACTCTTATGCGCCTTTTCAATCGCCTGAATTTTCTCTTGATCCAATTGAATCATCCAGTCGTGAGAAGAGAGACTATACTTAAAGGTATTCTTGGATGCAAAAGACTGTTGAAAAATAGAATGGTTTGATTGATTGCATTTAATATTTATCAAACGATGTTTTATTACGCGTCAATCATCGTCCCCATTTTGCATAGCTCGGGCTCAGGAACGGCGATGTCAGAAGAGGCGCATTCACATTCTCTCTCTCTGCAATCGAGGCGTTTATCCTCTCATCAATATACGTTCCTGTGTTGAGTGAATGTATTGCATGGATGCTGCAGGCTGAGAGATATGCTGCTGCATCTATCACCTTGACTTTATTCTCTATGCCGTACTTATGGAGCTGCTCAGCTAGTGTCGGTTCATACCTCACAGTATCAAGGCAGACGACCCTTGCTATTGTCCCTTTGTCCAGCTGTCTCTTCACTATCCCAAGGTCAGGTGTCCTCATATGAGTCACCCAAAGCTCTACATCTGCTTCAAAATTTGTTCCATGGAGGTTGTTATATTCTTTTATCCTATTCTTCTTATAGAGCGCGTCTCCGCTCGCTGTATTCATCGTATTGTTCTTGTCATCCAGGATTATCAATGTGACTCTCTCATCCATCCTTCCCTGCAGCTTCAATGTGTCCAGGAATGCATCTATATTATCCAGATAAAACTGCGGTGACAGGTCATGGCCAAGCGCCCTTGCTTCCTTTAGGCTGAGCTCCCCTAAGAACTCTTTTTGCCCTTCCACCTTCCTATGGCCCTTGCTTGCGCACATCCTGTAGCCTTCCACTCTCTGGGTCACAAATCCATAGACTGTAGGGAGCGCGCCTGCATCAGAGGACATGATAAGTGTCGTATCTGGAGAATAATTCTGGAGCTCTGCCCCGAAAGGATTGAAACGTGGATCTTCCAGGATGCTTTGCGGAAACATTGAACTATTGTCTATCGATATACCATTGAAATGCAGCCCGTTCTGCGGATTTTGGCCTACATAGAGAGGGAGTCCAAGATTCTTTGCAAGATACAATGATTCATCTTCTGCGTGAGGATGGATGAGGCTCCATGCCCTAAGGCCGTGCATCACAAAATTCGACATCATGTATTTCAATAGGAATGCTTCATGCTGCTTCTTGTCTTCAAGATAGAATGGCGCCTTATGGCTCCATTCATCTGTCGATTTTGTCTGTACCAATATAGGTACAGCGCCAACAAAGGATAATTTCTCAACTGTATCATACAGCTGGTCCAGCAAGAATGAAGGATGAGCACCCATCATGCCTGCTTTTGCAGGCAATAACCCCTCCGGAGAAGCCAACCCTAAGATCTCAGAGACAATCGATTCAATAGTCGAATAATGCGCCAGAAGCTTTCTTGAGAACCTTGCAGGCATTTTCTTGATCTCTTCCTTGAACTGTGAAACCTCTTTATCCAGATGCGTGACTATATCCATGAGAGTCGTGTCATACACTCTTGTGTGATGGATGATATAGGACTCTCTTCCCCTAAGCTCTTCAAGGGTCTTCAGAGGCATATTTGCCAATAGTTCATAATCCAGAAAAGAAGACGCATGAGGGTCACTCTTGCTACGGAATGCAGAAGGATCAAGGAACCTTATCCCGTATCCCCAGCCATGCAATATGTCTGCAGCCTCCATGGCCTGCATCATTGAATAATCATCCCTGCATATCAATACCAGTTCATCTGCCATAAATAATCAACTTGCCTAGAACTAATTGAAAAAATCATCATTTATATATTTTCTCGTCTATAAAATACAATTAGGACATAGGAACTTCTTACTAACACCCCGACCCAGAATTCTATCAACCCTTAGTAAAATAGGTTATGAATTATATTTATAAAGCTTGCCTATGATTTTTTTGTTTTCGTGTATCTTTAGTGACGAAAATCATCCTGTTTTCAAGCAGATTTTTATAGCTTTGACCTATCTTATATCTTGATGAGACCAATCATAGTCGGCCTGGATCCCGGAACTACATCTGCATTTGCGCTGCTTGATACTGATTTCAAAGTCCTAAAGATAAAATCAAAAAAAGAATATCCTATGGATGAGATAATCTCTGATGTGTGCAGCAATGGCGTCCCGATAATTGTAGGATGCGACAAGAAAGACCTGCCTAGCGCCATAAAGGAATTCTCGCAGAGGACCGGCGCAAAAATACACCTGACAAGCTATGATACAAAGAAAGATGAGAAGAAGGTCATGGTGAAAACAAACGGTTTTTGGGAGATAGTGAACAATGCGCATGAGATTGATTCACTTGCAAGCGCTATCATGGCTTTCAATGACTACAAGAAGATGTT
>JAMPXQ010000005.1 GCA_023701075.1 Candidatus Woesearchaeota archaeon | reverse complement strand
TGAGAAGATAGTCGATTTCAAGAACAAGAAAGTCGATGTGAAGGAGATACTTCTCTATGACAAGATATTCTCTGATGTCAAGAAAGGGTATTCTGCTTCTGAAGAAGTGATGAAAAGCGCATTTGGAACAACTGATTCATTAGAGATCGCTAAAGTGATATTAAATGAAGGCGAGATCCAGCTGACGCAGGAATACAGAGAGCAGAAGAGGAAGGAGAAGCATAACAGGATACTTGATATCATAACAAGGAATGCAATCGACCCAAGAAGCGGGCTTCCGCACCCTAGAAATAGGATCGAGAGCGCCATGGAAGAAGCAAAGTTCAAGGTGGATGAACTCAAGAACGCTGAAGACCAGGTGAATGATGTCGTTGCAAAACTCAGGCCTATCCTCCCGATCAAATTTGCCACAAAAGAGATTGAGATAAAGATAGGACACCAGTATGCAGGCAAGGTGCATGCTACTGTAGGAAGATATGGAAAAGTACTTTCAGAGAACTGGCTCACTGATGGCTCATGGTTCGGAGTGGTAGAGATTCCGGCAGGCCTTCAGAATGATTTCTTTGATGCACTCAATAAATTGACTCATGGTGGAGTAGAATCGAAAATAGTAAAGTGAAAAAAATGGAAAAATCAGAACTAAAAGTGAATGAAAAGGATATTGTAGTTCCTGGTGAAGTCCTAGCACAGGGCATGTCATACCTGCCAAGCGAAGGAACATACAGGAAAGGAGAAGACATATTGGCATCCAGGCTTGGCCTAGTGAGGATTGATGGAAAAGTCGTAAAGATAATCCCTCTATCAGGCAAATACCTGCCAAAGAAGATGGACGTCATAATCGGAAGAGTGACTGACATCAACTTCTCAGGATGGAATGTAGAGACCAATTCAGCCTACCCGGCGATGCTTTCAATGAAAGACGCTACTGATGACTTCATCAGGAGAGGAGCTGACCTGACAAGATATTTTGATGTTGGAGACTATATCGTCACAAAGATTTACAATGTGACAAGCCAAAACCTCATCGATCTGACAATGAAAGGCCCTGGCCTAAGGAAGATTGACGGCGGAAGGATTGTTTTTGTCTCTCCTACCAAAGTCCCAAGGATAATAGGGAAACAAGGCTCGATGGTCAGCATGATCAAGAAGGCTACAAACTGCAATATCATCGTAGGACAGAACGGGATTGTCTGGATAAAAGGCACAAATCCTGAAGATGAGATTGATACAGTGGATACAATCACAAAGATCGAGCAGGAAAGCCATATGAGCGGACTTACTGAAGCCATCAAGAAGTTCCTTGAGAGCAAAGGAAGGACAGTCGTAGTTGAAGAACAAATGCAAGGTGGTAATGATGAGCTATAAGAAGAGACTTGATGGCAGGAAGTTTGATGAACTAAGAAGCATCGAAGCTAAGGTTGGTGTTGTCAAAAACGCAACCGGTTCAGCGTATTTCAAGATAGGGAACACGATGGCATATGCTGCTGTCTATGGTCCTAGAGACCTATTCCCAAGATTCCTAAAAGACCCAAAAAGGGGACTTTTGAGATGCAATTACAACATGATGCCGTTCTCCGGCATGGGTGAAAGGGTAAGGCCTGGCCCATCAAGGAGAAGCAAGGAGATCTCAATGGTCACTGAAGGAGCACTCCTTCCAGTCGTCAACCTTGAGAACTTCCCTAATTCAGTCGTGGATGTCTATATCGAGCTTCCGCAGACTGACGCAGGAAGCAGATGCGCAGGAATATGCGCTGCATCAATGGCTCTTGCAGACGCCGGTATCGCTATGAAAGACCTTGTCGGAGCTGTCTCTGTAGGACTTGTTGATGGACAGATCGTCCTTGACCTGAACTATGATGAAGAAGCATATGACAAAGGAGACGTCGCAGATATCCCTATGGCATATATCCCAAACATGGATAAGTTTTCACTTCTCCAGATGGATGGGAAAGTCAAGCCTGAGGATTTGATAAAAGCTCTTGAGCTTGCAAAGAAAGGCGCGCTTGAGATCCTAAAAGTGCAGAGAAACGCTCTAAAGCACAGATTCGAGGTTGTCAAAAATGAATAACGAGAAACAAAATCATATCATCAACTACCTGAAGAAAGACCTTAGGTTTGATGGCAGGAAAAGAGAAGACTACAGGAAGATTGAGGTCGAGACAGGCATCTTCAAGACTGCTGAAGGCTCAGCAAGAGTGAAGATCGGTGACACTGAAGTCTTAGCTGGAGTGAAGTTTGAAGTTGGAAAACCTTATCCAGACACACCTGAAGAAGGCACACTCATGGTGAATTCTGAACTCATACCTATGAGCAGCCCTAAATTTGAATCCGGTCCACCAAGCCCTGAAAGCATCGAGCTCTCAAGGGTTGTAGACAGGGGCATCAGGGAATCAAAGGCAATAGACTATAAGAAAATGTGCATAAGGCCAGGAGAACTGGTATATTCACTTGTTGTTGATATAGTCCCTGTGAATGCAGCAGGCAATCTCTTTGATGCAGCTGCACTTGCAGTATGGCTTGCAATAAAAGACGCTAAATTCCCAAAACTTGAAGGTGACAAGCTGAAGTACAAGGAGCCGACCAAACAGAAGCTGCCTATACTCACTGAACCAGTCTCCATCACAGTATACAAGATAGCGAACTATTACCTTGTAGACCCGACACCTGATGAAGAAGAGGTCATGGACGCAAGGCTTACTGTCGCTTTGACTGAAGATGGGACAATCTGCGCACTGCAGAAAGGCGGAGAGGAACCATTATCAAAAGCTGAGATTGAATCAATGATTGGTCTGGCTTCAAAGAAAGCAAAAGAGCTGAGAAAATACTTAAGGTGATAAGGATGGATACAAAATACGAAAAAGCTAGGATCATCGGCGCAAGAGCACTTCAGATCTCCCTTGGCGCTCCTTTCATGACAAAGATCGGAAAGAAGGAGCTTGAAGAGATGAGATACAATCCTGTAAAGATTGCAATGCAGGAATATGATGCCGGCGTCGTCCCGATGACGATAAAGAGACCTATGCCTGATACAAGGAAAAAAGTCAAAGTTGCAAAAGAGAAGAAAGAGTAATCTTTCTGTTTTTTTTTCTATTTCAATATATTCCAGGTTTATTGATGCTAGCAGTTTCTATAATACTATCATAAACATGATTATAAAAAACTATTAAAACCAGTGCTCCTAATCTAACCTGATGAAAATATTACTTTCGTTTCATGATGGCTATTTCCTGGAATTTGTCAATGAAGTAAAAGATTCTCTAAAAGACTATGAGATAGAGATGGTTGATAGGGAGTGCCTTAATGAAAGGTGCTATATCGGAAAAGATGCTATACTAGTCATCGGAGGAGACGGCACATTCCTTAGGACAAGCCATCTGAACAGCAATCTGCCTATGATAGGCATCAACCCTAACCCTGAGAAGAAAGAGGGTTTTTTCATGCAGCTGGATAGGTATGACTATAAGAAAAAGCTGCCAGGGATGATAAGAAAGCTTAGGTATTCCAATTACTTCAGGCTGAAAGTCTCAATAAATGGAAAGATGATTCCTGAAAGAAGCCTGAATGAACTATATATAGGCACTAAAAAACCATATGAACTGTTCAATTATGACATCATTGTCGATGGAAAAAAAGAGTTCCAGAGAAGCTCTGGCATACTTGTTGGGACTCCTGCGGGAAGCCATGCCTGGATCAAGAGTGCCGGCGGAAAGAAGATGAAGCTGGATGATACGAAGTTCCAGTATGTCATCAGGGAACCTTATGAAGGGAAACTCACCGGAAGATTCAGCTTGAAAAATGGCCTATTGCCTGATAAGATCACTATAATCCCAAAAAACCCCAGCATCCTCGTGATTGATTCTGTGAGCAGAGAATATGATCTGGATGAAGGTGACACTATAACCATCACTCCTGCTGAACCGCTTAGGTATGTGAAATGAAACTAAAAAGCCTATCTCTGGCTGGTCATTTAGATTGATACTTTCTCTATCCCACCCCTAATTTTGATTTTGTTATCACTAACTAATAGTAATATTTATATATTGAAACCGATTTGTCCTTTCTATGCCACTAGATAATATGTTAGACCTTTCTGACCTAGATTTTCTTCCTTCAAATCTAGGCGGGACTGCAGTAATAATCTCTGCTTACAATGAGGAGACAGAAGATTTTGAAAAAACTTTGAAAATAGTCAATACTGCTTTAGAACTGCAACTCATTAGCGCAGTGATTGTGATTGATGATGGCAGCAGAGATAATACCTTTTACATGGCACAAGTACAGCAATCTGAATCGTTGTCCTCTAATTTTTACATTATTAGGCATCCTCAAAATATGGGTAAAACTGAAACATTCTTGTCAGGGCTAAGATATGCACAAAGATTAAGTGCTGAATATGTACTAACTTTGGATGCTGATTTTTGGTACTTGCATGAATCTATGCTTGCTGAGATTGTTGATCCACTTAAGCACGAGAATTACGATATGAGCATAACTTCATGCCATAGCGGGATCCATTTTCGTACTGAGCATGCCCAATCTGGTTTTAGGGCAATGACAATGGCATCGCTAGCGCCCTTTTTTGACCCTGACTTTTCATACAGGCCTAGTTTGGAACTGTTGTTTTCAACTCCTGCTGATGAAAATGGCCCATTTACTTACTTATTGGAATACCAATTAAATGCATTTTTTGAGGCTCACTCAAAAAAAATATACCATTGTACAAATATAGATGCCTGGACAAGAGATGCCGGAAGAGGAGAAGAAAAGATTTATGAAAGAATCAGGCAAAATCTGGGGATTGCAAAGGATATGGGACAAAGGTATAGTGATGCTATAGCTACTGACAAAATTTTTTAGATATATAACTAATAAACCTAGGCTAAAAGTAAGATTTTTTCATCGGGACACACTGAACTCAATCCTATGGAAGAAACATGGCATCAAAGTAAGCAAACTATTCAAGGTTCAATTTATTATTCTACCTTTAGTGAGCTCAAAATAAAGGTCATGTCAGTAGCTATAGATAAAGATCAATTTAAAAACCCAATCCTAAAAACTTAAATATAACACATGCTTATCTTGTTTCATGAAAGACGCCAACGGCAGAAGGCAGCCTAATCCTAGATAATTTATTAAATAATATTGATTAACAAAGATAAATAGATATTCAATGGGTGATATTCATGAAAGATATTAACATCAGATTCAATGTCGGGAATGTGAAATTCGGCTACATCCTAGTAAAAGGTGTTGCTGTAAAGAAAGTGTATGACAAGATAAAAGAAGAAGAGGCTCTTTTGAAAGAAGTAAGAGAGAATTTCAGCGCGGAGAAGCATGCTGAAGACAAGATAATAAATTCGTTCAGAAGCCTATATAGGTCTTTTGGGATGGACCCGACTAAAGATAGGATCTCATGCGAGGCACTCTTAAAGAGGATAATTAAAGCCGAGAACATGTGGAGCGTAAACAATGTCGTTGATAACTTAAATCTCATATCTGCGAAGTATAGGCTGCCAATAAGCTATGTCGACATGAGCACTGTAAAAGGAGATATTGTCGTAAGGAAGACAAGAGAAGATGAGAAATTCATAAAGATAGGCGGAGAGGTCAAGAAATGCAAAGGCGGAGAGATAAGCGTCTGCGATGATGAGAAGATAATTGATTTTGGATTTGCGACTTCTGATTCAGACCAGACAAAGGTCACTGAGAATACAAAAGAGCTGTTGATACTCATCTACGCTACCGGAGATATCGAGGATAGCTATCTTGCTAAAGCCATGGATGATTCAAAAAGCTTGCTTAAGAAGATAACTTCATTTGAACTCGTGAAAGAAGGGATTGTCAAATCCGAACTCAAAGAGAATGTGACTGAGAAGAAGGCAGCCCTAGATGTTTCGCAGCAAAAGACTGAGACAAAAAAACAGACTCTTGGACTGACTGTGAAACGTGACGAGGATTTCTCTGAGTGGTATACACAAGTCATACAGAAATCAGACATGGCGGATTATACTGCAGTCTCTGGCTGCATCGTCTATAAGCCATATTCCTATGAGATATGGGAGAAGATCATGGCTTTCTTCAATGAAAAGATAAAGAAATCAGGGGTTAGGAATGCTTATTTCCCGCTGCTGATCCCAGAATCATTGCTCATGAAAGAGCAGACCCATGTCCAGGGTTTTGCGCCTGAAGTCGCTTGGGTGACGCACGGCGGAGACACTAAACTTGGTGAGAGGCTTGCTGTAAGGCCGACCTCTGAAACCATCATGTATGATTCATATTCAAAATGGGTAAGGAGCCATAATGACCTGCCGCTTAGGATAAACCAGTGGAACTCTGTTGTCAGATGGGAATTCAAGCACGCAACACCATTCCTCAGGGGAAGAGAATTCCTCTGGCAGGAAGGGCATACTGTCTTTGCAACTAAGGAAGAGGCTGAGGCTGAAGTGCTTGAAATACTGGAATATTATGCCAGCATCTATGAAGAACTGCTTGCTGTCCCAGTCATCAGAGGGAAGAAGACTGAGAATGAGAAATTTGCAGGCGCTGAATATAGTACGACATGCGAGACTTTCCTCCCTGTTGGAAAGGCCATCCAAGGATGCACATCGCATCACCTTGGACAGACTTTTGCCAAAGCATTTGAGATAAGTTTCCTCGATAAGAATGGAGAGAAGAAATATGGTTGGCAGAATTCTTGGGGTTATACTACAAGGAGCCTTGGCGTCATGATAATAATGCATGGAGATGACAAGGGGCTTGTGCTCCCTCCAAAGATTGCACCAATACATGCGGTCATCGTCCCGATAATATTTGACAAGACAAAAGATGCGGTCCTCAAGGCTGCACAAGACATGAAAAAAGCCTTGTCAAAATATTCAGTGTATCTTGATGATAGGGAAGGATACACTCCAGGCTGGAAATTCAATGAATGGGAGCTTAAAGGAGTGCCTATCAGGATTGAACTAGGGCCAAGAGATATTGAGAACAGCCAAGTCGTCCTTGTCAGGAGAGACACCAGTGAGAAGATCACAGTGAACATATCTGATATCGGTAAAAGTGTCGGTGAACTATTAAAGGATATCCAGAAAAACCTCTTCAACAAGGCGAAGAAGCAGATGGATGATATCACTGTGAGGATCAAAACCAAGGAAGAGTTCATGAAAGCCGTGGAAGAGAAAAGGTGGATACTTGCTCCATTCTGCGGAGACAGCGAAAAAGAGACAAAGATAAAAGATGACACAGGTTATAAGACCAACTGCATCCCGTTCAAGCAATCAAAGAAGCTTGGAAAATGTTTCTGCTGCGGAAATGATGCGAAGTTTGAAGTATTTTTTGGACGGAGCTTCTAAGCTTTTTTTTCTTTTTATTTGGTAAAGTATATAAAGGAGATTAGTTCAGTTAATAGTTAAAATGGAGGGGAAATTGATGAACAAGCCTAAAACAGATATACCGGAGCCTCCGAAGTTCAATCATGATGACATACCTGAGCCGCCAAGGCTCGATTCTATAAAGGTTCCTGAAACACACGAAAAAGAAGTTAAGATACCTGAGCCGCCTAAGCTTGCGGAAATACCTGAACCGCCTGCAATGCCGACTGAAGCAATCCAAGAAAAAAAGAGGAGCCTATTTAGCCTGTTCAAGAAAGACAAGAAAGAGTTCAAGAATGAACATATGCTCAATTCACCGCCTGCGATGCCTGAACTAAAAGAGTTCCCAAAGATTGCAGACGTTGATAAAAAAGCAGATAACAAAGATGGCGCTTTGCCTGTCCCTCCTCAATCAAACAAGCTTGAAGAGATACCTCTTCCGCCCAAGATTGACAGCGAGATAAAAAAGGATAGTGCTAAAGAGACAAATAAAACAGAAATAAAAGTTGAATCACCAAAACCCTTGGTGTTAGATAGCATCCCTATCCCTCCATCGTTCAATAAGGATGAGAAGATTGCAGCACCTGAACACATAGAGATGCCTGCTGCACCTATTGCACCGCCTGTTTTTGAAGTTCCAAAAGATGAATTGATTGAACCAAAACCTTCTGAGCCTGCATGGCTTTTGGAAGGGGAAAGTTATATCAAAAATACTCCCTTGACCGAAGTAGAAGGTGTCGGCGAGAAAAGAGCAAAGATCCTAAAGAAAGCTGGCATAAAGACTGCTGAACATCTTGCAAAGCAAGACCATAAATCCTTGTCTAAGAAAACAAAGATACCTCTTTTGCATGCCAAAAAGATTGTCACATATGCAAAGAAAATAACTGCGCTCAAAGAGAGAGTGAAGTCACAGAAGAAGACTGAGAGCATATCTGATGTCATAAAACAGCTTGAAGAAGAGAAAAAAGCTATTGTGAAACTCCAGAACTCTGACCTTGATGATGATAAGCTAATCGAACTTGACGGCCATAAGGAAGTAGTAGAAGTGCTGGTAAAACTTGAAAAGAAGAGGAATGAGCTGACGCAGATGCAGACAAAGCTTGCAGAAAAAGAGAGCAAGCTGTCCGGCCATGAGGATTCTTATAAGAGGGATATGGATTACATTGATAACCTTAAACGAAGGCTGGACCATGATGTAAGGGAAAGGACCCAATACCTCATAAATCTTGAAAAAGAATATTTCCAAAAAGCACAGAAACTGGCTGCCCAGCAATCTGAAGTCAGCATAAAGGAGAGAGACCTCATTGAAAGGGAAAAGGTCCTCATACATAAAGAGAATGACATCAAGAAAAAGATCAACTTGCTTGAAGACAAGGGAATAACAACTGAGACAAAAGAGAAGAAGTTAGCAAAGATAATGGAACAGCTTGACAAGCAAGATACACTCCTAAAAGAAAAGGAAGAAGAGCTTGTGAAACGAGAGGCTGAATACCTGAAGAAACTGGATATCCTTGAGAACCATGAGAAGAATGTATTGAAGCAGCTGGAAGAAAAAAGGAAGACTCTTGAAAGGAAAGAGAAAGAGATTGAAGCACAGGAAGATAGGGTATACAAAAAACAGAGGAACGTCGATAAGCAGGGTGTCGCTGTCGAATTTGCCAAGAATGTCGTTGAAGAGGAGAAAGGCAAGCTCATCGATGATGAGTTTGAACAGTATCTTCATGACCAGCTAAAGGGCATAAATGGGATAAATTACCATGATGTTAGCCTTGTTCAGAATATGAAGGTCGGGCTTGAGGATTCCAAGAAACCTGTTTACCAGCTTGTAGACCAATGCAGGGAGCTACTAAGGGCCAATAAGGTCAGCGAAGCAAAGGTCTATTATAACCAGCTAAGAGACAGGTATTATGGCATGTCGTTCTCAAACCAGAGCGAAAAACAGAACGTGCATAATCAGATCAGGCAGATCTATGATGAGATAAACCTGGCTGACATCGGCAGAAACTGATGATTCATCTAATCTTTGATTTTGACGGCACCATAGCTGATAGCTTTGACATAAATCTTAGGATAGTCAATAAGATACTTAAAAAATATGATGCCAGAAATATCTCAAAAGAGGAAGTCAGGAATAGAGAGATCAACGATATATTGAAGGAATTGAAGATTCCTGCAGTGAATGTTCCATCAATCATCAAAGAGGTTGTTGTTGAATTAAAAAAAGAGAATCTTAAGCCTTTCAAAGGGATGCCAGAAGTGCTCAAGACTCTCTCTTCAAAATATAGGCTTTGCATAATAACCGCCAATTCTAAAGACAACGCTGAAAAGTTTCTGAAGAAGAATAAACTAGAGATGTTTGATTTTGTGCATAGCACAATCCTCCTTTCAAAATATAAGGCAATAGAGAAAGCAAAGAAAGATTTCAATATCCTTCATGGGATCTATATCGGCGATGAGACAAGAGATATTGAATCCGCAAGAAAAGCCGGCATGAGATGCGTTGCAGTCACATGGGGGTACAATTCTAAAGAATTACTCATGAAACATGATCCGGAGTATATAATCGATAAGCCTGCTGAACTCCTGAAACTGGAATTCTAGCCGAATCATCACCACAATAGCTCATACGGAGATAATACTCCCATCTATCCTGAATTTCACTCCAAGAAATTGTTCTATGACATAGATATTTGCCATGCAATGCGGCGTCAGCCCTGGAGCATCTATTGATCCCCCGAATAACGCAAGATAAGGCAGCAGTTGATCCACCAGATGATCATCCATTGGTTTCTTTGTCCCTATAGCTTCGTTCAACCTCCTTGCTGCCTCTTCACCTACTGCTTCTGATTTCTTACCTCTCTCACCTAATGAATCAGACCCTATTATGATTGGGTTCTTGAAATCCAGCTCATCGTCTCTTGTGAACATGGCCCAAAGAGTGATGCCACTGCCTGTAGAGAGAGAATCTACATATTCAGAATCTATAGCTGCCCTGCCAAGATATGCCTGTGCTGCCTGCGCAGTCCTTTCTGCGACATTCTGCACCATGAGATCTTTTGATGCATGGCTTATGCCTTTTATCATCATGAGCTGGCCTTGCTCATGAAGGGATATTGGCTTGTTTTCTTTTCTTAGCATCGCCATGTGATCAAGTATGCTTTCTCCCATAGCATAATGCGGCTTTATCTTAAGGGTAAGCTTTCCGCCACCTTTAGGATAATAGCCCCTCTTATCTACTATTGGTTCAAAATCTGCATATTTCCATAGATGAGGGAGGAAGACATGGCTGAAATAATCTATAGGCATTCCGCCTCTCACATCTGTCCCTCCATGTATTTGCAGCTTCACCTTCTTTTTTGAGAATATCATTATCGGGAGCAAGCTTTGGAGCAGCAATGTAATCGACCCTGCTGTCCCTATATCTATATCCAGATTATCGAATTTCAGCTTTCCTGGGATGAATGTCATGCACCCACTGCCTAATTCATCTCCTGTGACCTCTGCACTGCATATCTGCTTCACTGCCATTATGCATGCCTGGTGCTGGCTACTTATGCCTGGATTCTCACGGCCTTTCCTTATATTATTTATCTTAAAAGAAGTCCCTGTCAATGCACTGAGGGCAAGAGCTGTCCGAAGCATCTGGCCACCTCCTTCACCGTATGAACCATCTAATTCCAGCATATATGGCACTAAAGAGATAAATTATTTAAATCAATCTACTAATTATATAACCATGACACTAAAAGAAGCTGCAATAACACTCGCCATTGTCGTGATTTTTACAACGCTTGTGATGGTCACAATCGAGGCGTTCTATGAAAGGCCAAAGATGGAAAATTACTGCAATGACAGTTATTATGACAGGCCTATGAAGTATCCAGATCCATCCATCTTCAACTGCACTGAGAATTTCATGGTAGAAGAGAATAACTGCTATGCAGATAAAGGAATGCCTACATATACTTATGATGAAAATGGATGCCGTGTCTTTGACACATGCAGCGACTGCAATATAAGATTTGAGGATGCGACAAAAAAATACACCAATAACATGTTCTTGATATTGGCTGCTATAGGGATAATCGCAATCTTCTTTGGTGTCTACTACAAGATTGAGTTCCTTGGCTCCGGGTTCATGTTCTCAGGCATTGTGCTCCTGTTCATAGGGACTGTGCAGAACTTTGATGTGCTGAATAAATATACAAGGATTCTTGTGCTCACATTAGAGCTTGGACTTGTGATATTCATCGCATACAAGAAAATACTGAACGTGAAATCTATCAGAAAGAAGTAATTGGTTTTGTTAAGAACATCAAGGCGTATCCATAAAAGACTGGATACTCCCCATATCTCTCTAAAAGTTCTGCGTTAAAATCAGTCAGTCTTTTTAATTCGTCTGATTCGTTAAATACTTTTGAAAAGAAACTTAACTCTGATTTAATTTCAGTCTTCATTTTTCCCTGCATCTTATGCTCAACTAAATCCAGCAAAGTCCCTCCCGCTTCTTCTATTGTCCTTGAAACCCTACTCTTCTGTTTTTTTGGTGCTGCAAGATAATTGAAAGTTTCAACTGACCCAAAATATTTTGAAAATACCCTATCTTTTTGCATATGCCATTCCTGCATTGTCATATCGCCAACTCTCCCTTCTGAAAGATCTTCTAGTGTAAATAAGAAGCTTGAATTCACTAGCTGAGAATATATATTCCTTAAAAATTTGAACTTATCAGGAACAGTCGAATATACTCCTACTGATATGGATTTAGTCACTTCTGCAGGCCTAAGGATATCTGCCATCTCTTCTTCATTAGAATTAGCAATAATTAGATTATCATGTGACCCTAGATCAATAGCCAATAGCGATAGCATATGGATTGACCTGTCAATTGCATAGACCTTTTTTGGATTATTATTTAAGAGATATCTTGTTGCTGCCCCTGTCCCTGCACCTATATCTGCAACTATATCTGATGAATTAACATTAAGCATATCTACTGCATGCCTGCATACATTATACCATATCCTATTGACATGAGACTGATACATCACTGCACCATACAAACTCATATAAGTTGATTGTTTTGTCCAGCTAATAGCACTCATCAGCCTTCGTCATCATAGCTTATATTAAAACATTCCTCTAGAACATATTACCTATGCTCATGGCGATATAGAAATAACTATTTAAAATCTTCAATGAACCTGCGCATCCTGCCTACATACTCTTCAGCTTCCTTATAGAGCTTGTCATAATCACTTCCTTTGATATCCTGTATCTCTCTATATTCTATCTTCTTGCTCAAGTCGTAGAACTTTTTGGCTGTATTTTCGTACTTTTTCTCTATCAGCCCCGGCTTGACCATCTTTTCTGTTATCAATGCTGATACATGTGATGGTGTCGGCGGTATCTCATTGAGCTTCATAAGCGCTGCGTGGCTTGAATCAATCACAGCCCAGTAAAGGTCCATGACTGCACTTATCATATTGAATTTGGATTGCTGCAATGTCTTTGCGCTCTTTGCATAATAGGTCCATACTGATTCAGAAGACGGCCTTATCCTCCCTTGATAGAGAAGCAGCTGGAGCGGCCTAAAGAACTCCCTATCCACAATCGGGACACCGTCCCTCAAGATATTGATGGCTATAGGATCCCCATTCCTGACAAACTCCCAAAAAGAAGTGTATTTGAATGTCGTCACGTGCAGCCTCTTATTTATCTTCCCTACAAGATTCTGCACGACTATCCTATAAGCCTGCACGAATTCTTTTGTAAGATAGATAGATATGTCATCTATTATCACCAAAATGTCTATATCATGTGCCGGCTGGGATTTTCTTGCCCTGCTGCCGAACAATATGACTCCTTTGATATATTCACCTACTTCTTTTGTCAGCTCTGCAGAAAACTTGTATGCATTATCTAGATCATCATCAGGATACTGGCTCTTGTTCTTTGATTCATGCTCTTTATGCTTTATTTCTGCTTCCATTTTCTTAACCTGTATTTTTTTACTTTATTAATCTTATTATTCCATCGGCATCCCTGTATAGAACGGCGACCCTTTGAACTCTTCGCTTGGAGCTGTCTCTCCGACAAGATACCTTGGACCTTCTGTCCTACCGAAATGACTCCTATAAAAGTTAGTAAACCCATTCATGGAACCGACTCCCGGGTCTGTCCACTTATCGTGGGTGAACCCCGGCACCTGGATACCATATACCGGGCTATCAAAATGCATCCATGTATCAGGAAGGGATGTCATCGCATTGAAAGATCCTGATTCCACTATGAATTCCTTGAAACCTTGCTCTTTGGCCTGCTTCACGAATTCTTTTATCGGCACTGTACCGTCTCCCGCAATGAGATGCTCATCATCAAATCCGAAATTGTCGCTGATGTGGACGTGCCCGATTATCCCTTCCTTGAAAAGCTGCTTTGTCTTCTTGAGCAGCCATTCATTGAAACGCTTATCTCTCCCTTCAAGGGATTCATCAGGATTAGACTTGAAATATTTTTTCCATATGTTTGCATGTGCAATATCAAATGTTGCCTTGATGTGTTTTTCAGACAATTCTTTGGCCTTGTGCGCATCCATCTTATACCTTGACTGCAGCTGCTTTGCCATCTCTTCCCTTCCTCTCAATACCAATGTCTTAAGTTCATCAGGATGGCTTCCATACATCTCAGGGAACAGGTTTTCAGGAGCAAGATAAAGGTCGTTCTTAAGCTTGAATTGAGTGTCACCTTGCTTTTTCTTCCCTCTCTCATTCATCTCCCATGTATAGACACCTATCTCTCCCATTGACCTTGCTGATTCATCTACTGCAAATTTGTCTGCAAGCATCGATCTCTTGACTACATCAAGCTGCTCTGTAGCTGTCCTTCTTCCGTGAAGAGCCAGTTCTTTTGTATAAGCTATCGTCCTTTCATTATCTTTTAGCTCCTTTTGGAGATATTCTACCGGATCCATATCTTCTGGGGGGATAAGACCCATCCCCTGTGCTCTTGAATGCGCCTGCGCCTGCTTCTTAAATTTCCACCAATCATCTTCTGGCACTCTTTTTTTTAATTCGGTGTAATACTTCAAAGATTTGATTATATCATTCCTATGATTAAGAAGCTCATTATATTCCCTCTCGCTCCTGATACCGAAGTTTAGGCTGTACATCACATCCACGAACTTCTGCTGGTAGAAGAAATCTTTTGTGATTGCTTCTTCCATAGATTCTTTTTCTGGTTTTTTATCAGGGTATTTTTTATAATATTCTTCTCGCTCTTTCTTAAACCTATTGAAATCCATAATCTCTGTCTGGATATCTCCATCTTTATCTGTCTCATAGAGTGGCTGCTTCCCACCATGCAGCCTATCATAGGGTTTAAGATTCTCATCGACAACTTCATTACCATTTTCATCTCTTAGATAAATAACATTTTTCTTTTCATCCAATCTGAATTTTGGGACTGCAATCCTATCGACCCCGCTTACCTGAGCAACTAATCTTTTTGTCTTTGGATCTGTCAGATATGTAACTTTCCTTTCATTTTCTTCAGGATACATCTCGAATTCCACACCTTTATCTCCGTTCCATTGCCTGCCATGCATGTACCTTGGTGCTTCTCCTGTATGGAATACAATCGCACCTCCTGTCGTCGCCTCTGCTGCAAAATGAATTGCTCTTTTTATCTCATCTATCGACCTTTTCCTCTGGTCATCTGAGAACATGCCCTGCTGCATGTTTAGACCTGAAAGCCCTTGGATACCTACTGTCGCGTGAGTCGTTGTCTGCACTTCGTTTATCTCAGCCAGAGCCCTCATGTCCTCTCTTTCTCTCTTTCCAAATGTCTCTGGTGTAGACTGCTCTTTACGTCCTTTTCCTGCTCCAAAGAAAGTGAATTCTATCCTGCTTGCACCATGGAATATCCTTGCTTTCAAGGCCTCTGTCTGATGCTCGAACGGATTTGTTGTCGTACCCCATTCATCAATGCCTATATCCATGTTGCTGTCTACTTCCTTTATCTCATGGCTATGATGGCCTGTCTGATGAGCATCATGAAGACTGCCGCCATGACCTGAATCATGCGACGATGATGCATGGCTGTCATGGGAACCTGTGCTGTGGCTATCATGTCCGCCACCATGCGAATCCCCACCGCCTGAATCATGCGCAGAGTAATTCTTATTAGAAGAATAATCGTGAAGTTCCCTGTCCATCGAAGAATAATATTCGTTCATCTTTAGATACTAATATCCTAAAGACTATACTAATCCAGTTTATATAATTTTCTGTACTGATTTTTATATTAATTCTTTTTTTCTATGTGATTATGACAGTTGTAATGATGAAACCAACCAATGAATGTAATGTCAATGGTTGCACTTATTGTTATAATATGACAGGATATGCTGCTTCTGATTCAATGCTAATGGAAACATCAATCATAAGGAAAGCCATGAGACAGATTACAGCGTATGAAAATGCAAAAAAGAGATATGTTGAATTTGAATGGATTGGCGGAGAGCCATTGATAGCAGGAAAACAATTTTTTAGTGAAATTATAGACATTACTAAAGAATTGCAATCTGAAGGCTACCATTTAAGTAATTGCATACAGTCTAACGGCACTCTAATGACCAAAGAATGGGCAAGAATGCTTTTAGATGCAGATATTCCTGTTTCATTTAGCCTTGATGGCCTCGAAGAAATAAATAATTTAACGAGAAAATATGCTTGTGGAATTGGAACATTCAAACAAATTATGAGAGGAATTACTTCGTATCAATCTGAAGGAGGTAAAGTCGGATTAATTTGTGTTGTTAATAGACATAATATAGATCATTTAGCTGAATTTTATACATTTTGCAATGAAATAGAAGTAGGGCTTCAACTAAATTATCTCTCATATAGAGGAAATGCTAAGGAAAACAGATTAGACTTGGCAGTCTCACCCCAAGAATATGCAGATGCATTATATAACATATTTGAGTTATGGCTGACAAACCCAAAGAAAATGCATGTTGAAAGCACTATAAATTCAATAATACAGGACACCGTAAGGCAGATGGATAATAAATATGGCAGTTGTTCTTGGGTTAACATGCCTTGTCAAAGCAATAAGATTAATAATTTAATTTCAATTTCACCAAATGGAGATGTTTATCCTTGTACCTCATTAGATGGTGATGAAGAATTTAGACTCGGTAATATTAAAGAAGAAGACTACAAAGATATTGTTGAAGGATCATTAAGAACATATTTAGGAAAAAGAAATCAAAGAATGTTGAAAAAAGGTATTTCCTTCCCTGGATGTTTACATAATGCTATTTTAGCTAATAGCGAAGTTGATAGCGTTGACCCAATGGTTGAAGCGAAGTTAAATTTAAAAGAAAAAATCGGAAAGAGATTAAATGAACTATTAATTAGTGCAAAGGTGATTTAAATTTCAAAAAAAAAATTAAACCAAACATCAAAGCCGAAGATAATAACCGTAATGAATACACAAGTCAATTTGGCGATGCTTCCTGCAAATTTAGCAGAATTGCTGTTTGTTTCTGCTGAAATCGATGTTAAAACACTACAAATGTATATAAATCGGCATGAAGACTATTACCTTGGTGGTGGTCATCGCGATAGAGCAGCTTATCACGAACACAGATATTCACCAGGACATTATGATGCACATATTCCACATGATAACTATTATATGCCAAAAACATACATTAATAGACATGAAGATCATCATGGATATTAAACTTTTTTAATTAGAATTGTTGTATCTATCCAGGGTCCACCCAGTAAAGATTCCCGCCTGGTCCCATCTTATATCTTAGATATCCTTCAAAACATGCTTCCGCTGCAAAATGTTCAGCTCGATGTGATATTTTATGCTGTTTAAAAATATCTTTTGCATCTGGCTTCTCTTTTTTCTTTTTTCCTTCCTTCTTGTTTCCGCCAAATGAACCAAATAATTCTCCAAATCCCTTGAAGATTGACAAGAAAGGAGTCAAAAAATTATCTGGACCATGCTCCTCTTCATGCCCTCCTTTATGCTTCTCAGGAAAATACAATGATGGGTCTGCTTCTTTTAAGTATTTCTTCAAATCATCACCTAGAGCATCCATTGCTGCACTTATGGAAGCATCTACGCTGCTCATCAGATCCAAATCATCGTTCTGCCGGTATTTCTTGTAATTTTCTATTTGGCTTTTTTTCCATGAATATGCCCTGATTGTAACATCTGCCATACCTGTATGTATAGGCCCTTTGTTCTGGTATTCATATGCATGAAAAGATAATTCTGGTTTTACTCTAAAAAAAAGATGCAAAGAGATAACTGCTGCTGCACCTTTATCCGATGCGCTTCCACCACCAGCCCCGAAGTCATCCCTGATGAACAATGTCTCTATCTCCAGTATCTGGGACTCGAATGAATGGATTATGTGAGGGTTTTCCATATTATGCTCATATAGCTGCAGCCTCCTTATGTTCCTAAGATATGGCTTTGTCCATTCCATGTAGATCTTTATCGTATCATAATGCTGCTTCATGTACTTTATCTCGAAATTCCTTCTTGCTTCAAGCTCTTTTTTTGTTCTCCATTTCCATTCATAATACTGCCTCAATTTCCTTTTTAATACCTCTTTCACTTTTGCATTGAATTTCAATGTCTCTACGTCACGCTCAATCGTCTCCCTGCCTTGCACCTTTATCCTGAAAAACAGATCAGGAAGGATTGTGAATCCTATTGTCTGCGCAAGACCATAGACGCTTCCAGGGTTCTTTGAACCTCCTTCTACCTGATCTATCCATAGTCCCTTTAAGACTATCTCTGAACTTATCTTGGTCTCTTTCATGCCTTTTGGATCGCCATCGCTGTCATAGTAATACTGAAGCCTCTCATCAATAACTCTCACTTCTCTCACTATCTGGAAAAGACCTTTTATCATCTCACTGATACCCTTAAGATATTGGGATGCCTGGTTCTGCTGAGCGCCTATCCTTGACTGCATGTTGCCGAACTGGGAAGAGGCGACGCTCGCTGCGTTAGTATCAATGACTTTCTCTACCTTATCAAAGCCCCATGATTCATTGTAATAACGGAGGAACCAGTAATATGTCTGCTCAATGTTGAAATCAGGATATTCAAGCATGAGCCTGAATCTTCTTGAAGGTGTCGGAAATTCTGTCTTCACTATCCTATGCTGGAATTTCTCAAAAGATTCCTGGCCTGCCCAACCTGTGATATTCCCTTTCTTGTCTTTCTCAGCATGAGCAAATCCGAATTCATGCAACCGCTCAAGGATAGGATCCCCATTTGTCTCAGCCTTTATCTTGGATTTGTACTTCTCTTCAAGCTCATGGATCTCATGATGGAGTTCATCTGCTGAAGGCTCATGCTTCTTCTTCTTTGAAAACAATGACAGAAGACCGCCTCCGCTTTTTGCGTGGCCGCCGCCGTGGCTATCTCCACCACCATGAGATGCACCTGGACTTGCATGGACATCGTGGCCTGCTTCATGTCCGCCACCATGTGAATCAGAGCTGTGGCTATCCCCCCCTCCATGACCTGCGTCATGTCCCCCACCGTGATCATCATGACCGCTCATTTTATAGAGATACCAATATAGTGATTTCTATACTAATTGAGTTTATATAATTTTCTATTAATAAACTTGAATAAAATAACGAAAATACCCTGCTAATGGCTATACTTACTATATTCTTAATAAGCAAGCAAACCTTGCCTGCCTGTTTGAAATAAGAAATAATCCCCTAACAAAACTAGAAAAGACTTTGCCTAGTTTTTGGCATAAATGCCGCACCAATACTTTGCCCAAGTTTTGCAAATGTAATTCCTGCGCCATATTGAAGCTCTTGTACCCCCATAGAATATGCCATATGCACCCTAAGTGGTTTTGGCAATTCACTTGACAAAGGTTCATGCTTCAATGTTACTTCAAGAAAAGTTGATGTTTCATTTAAAGTAAGTTGATAGGGCTTTGGCATCTTTGCACGCCTTGTCAATCCATAGATAATCTCATCAAAGGGTGTTCCTGCATACATTGAAAATCCTTCAGCATGTTCAAATAATTCTTTTGCAATTTCAGGTGAGTTTAGGTCAATTTTGTCGCCCAATAGTGTTGCTACCCCAAAATAAGCCATAATCCCGCTGGATTTCACTATTTTTATCTCGTTTTTTGGACTTACTATAAAAAAATCATGTGGTGAATAATAACTGTAATTCCACCATGCTGCGCTGAACCGACTATCCTCTTCTTTGGCTGTTGATATCCTCCTTTCTATCAATTCTTCAATATCTAATGCAAAAAGCCCTTGCTTTGCCATATCAACGGATAAATAAGGATACACTCCCATGGCAAATACAATTCCATCCTCCTTAAAATATTCATTTCTGAAATCATCCATATTAATCACCCAGCCATATCAAAAGGAATTAAATTATTAAAGATATCTGCTTGAATCATTCAGCTGAATTATCCAATAGTCTCATTATTAGATCAAATCAAAACTCTTGCCAACTGACATTATATTTCACAAAACTATAAAAATAATCAACTATTAGCACTAGAAATGGACATCGAAAAAAGCCTCCATCCTTTGGAACGTAAAGTCTTTCCCCATATCACTGAGGGGATTGATTTTGAAGACCTTGTGAAAAAGACAGGGATGAAGGATGTCGAAGTGATGAGAGCACTCCAATGGATGGAGAACAGGGAACTCATTAAGATTGACAAGAAAGAAAGAGAGATATTGACGCTTGATTCCAATGGCCTCAATTACAAGAAGATCGGGCTGCCTGAAAGAAGATTCCTAAAAGCCATCGATGATGAGCTGAGCCTTGAAAAAATTGGGGAAAAAGCAAAGCTTGACCCTAATGAACTCAACATCTGCATCGGCCTTCTCAAGAAAAAGAATGCTGTTGAGATAAGAAAAGAGAAAGAGATACTTGTAAAGATCAATGATAACGGAAAGAAACTTCTAGATGCTGTGAGCGATGAAGAAAAATTCCTAAAACATGATTTCCCGCTTGACTTCAAGGAACTGGACAGTGATTCTAAGAGGGTTGCAAGCGAGCTTCTCTCAAGGAAAAATATCCTTAGAAAAGACAATAGGAATGAGAGAGCCATCTTCCTCACAAGTGCCGGAAAGAAGATTGACCTAAATAAATTGAATGAAGAGGTCATCGATAAGCTTGATTCCAAGATGCTCAAAGAAGGCAGCTATAAAGGAAAGGATTTCAGGCATTATGATGTTGAGATAAATGTCCCTGCGATAAGCGGAGGGAGAAGGCATTTTGTCAATCAGGTCATTGAATATATCAAGAGCATCTGGCTTGAACTTGGATTTAGGGAGATGACTGGGCAGATGGTCCAGACGAACTTCTGGGACCTTGATGCGCTTTTCGTGCCCCAGGATCACCCTGCAAGAGAGATGCAAGATACTTTCTATTTAAAGAATCCAAAAGATGGGAAGATAATAGATGCCGAACTTGCAAAGAAGATAAAGGCTACGCATGAGAACGGCTGGACAACCGGCAGCCTAGGTTGGAGAGGGAAATGGGACGTCGAGAAATCAAAAGAGAACCTCCTTAGGACACATACAACAGTACTTAGCGCCCAGACAATATCAAGGCTCAAGAAAGATGAATTGCCTGCCAAGTTTTTCGCTGTAGGCAAGTGCTTCAGGAATGAAGCGCTTGACTGGAAGCACCTATTTGAATTTGAACAGGTTGAAGGCATTGTCATTGACCCTGACGCCAATTTCAGCAACCTCTTAGGCTACCTAAAAGAATTTTTCATGAAGATGGGTTTCCCTGATGTCAGGATAAGGCCAGGACATTTCCCATATACTGAACCTAGCGCTGAAGTGGATGTATGGCACCCTACAAAAAAACAGTGGGTTGAACTAGGAGGCAGCGGAATATTTCGGCCTGAAGTCGTAAAACCACTTTTTGGAGAACCTGTGCCTGTACTAGCTTGGGGTCTTGGACTAGGAAGGATGATAACTGAATATTGGGACATACAGGACATAAGGGATCTCAACAGGAATGATCTGAAGAAACTAAGAGAAATGAAAGCGTGGTTGAAGTAAATGCCAACAGTAAACATCAACAGAAAAGTATTGGAGAAGATCATAGGAAAGAAGCTTCCGGATGACAAGCTCAAAGACAGGATATCTATGCTTGGGACTGATCTTGAGAAGCTGGATGAGAGCGAGATCATTGTAGAGATTTTCCCAAATAGGCCGGATATGCTCTCTGAACAGGGTTTTGGAAGGGCGCTTAGCAGTTTCATCGGCGTGAACAAGGGCCTTAGGGAATATGATGTGAAGAAATCCGGAGCAAAGGTCTTCGTCTCAAAAGACATGAAGGATGTAAGGCCTTATACTGTCTGCGCCCTGATAAAGAACCTAAAGCTTGATGATGAAAAGATAAGGGAGATAATGCAGATACAGGAGAAGCTCCATATAACTTTCTGCAGGAGAAGGAAAAAAGCAGCCATAGGCATCTATCCGCTTGAGAAGATCAAGCTGCCTATATATTTTGAAGCAAGGAAACCACAAGACATAGTCTTTAGACC